>NZ_DKHR01000003.1:145980-200930 GCF_002453835.1 Psychrobacter sp. UBA6739 | reverse complement strand
GGCATTCTGGATAGGAAACAACTGCTGGTTAATCGGTTCAAAGGCGTCAGTCAAAGCAGTGATAGGCATAAAGAATAGGGTCAACGTTAAGAGTCAGAAAGCTATTATACGAATATTTCAGCAATTACCAAAATTTATGCCGTAACGGTTTGTCACTTAGCGTTTTTATGAAAAAACCAATAGCCAAATAGTTGATAAAACTTATATTCGTATATAAAGACAGGATGAATAAATGTAAAAACCTCAACGGTTAAGCTGAGGTTTTTGAGTTATATGCATTAAGCTGTTTTTAGATTAATGGCTTATCGCTAGCGATAATGCCGTTATTGTCTGCATAAACAAACATACCAGAATTTAGTGTTAAATCACCAAAGCTGATTTCAAGATCGATTTGACCTTCATCGCGGCGATTTGATTTACGCGGAATGCAACCAAGTGCCATGACACCGATGTCCATTGCTGCCACATCATCAACATCACGGACGCAGCCGTATACGATAACCCCCGCCCAGCCATTATCAATCGCTGACTGCGCAATCATGTCGCCTAGCAGCGCACAACGCATTGAACCACCACCGTCAACCACCAATACCTTGCCATTGCCATCTTTGTCTTTACCATCGCTATTTAGCAATGATTTGACGCGACTATTGTCTTCGAAGCATTTCACCGTCACAATTTCACCGCAGAATTTCTTTTTGCCGCCAAAGCTATGAAAAGACTTACCTTCGATATTAGGCAAACACACCTGCGACTCAGGATTGGCATCCAATAAATCACAGGTCACAAAATTCTTTTTATCCATTGTTATTGATTCTGGCATGTCTGACATAGTGACGCTCCTTGTTATGTATGTTTGGTTATTCATGACTGACTATTTATGACTAGGGCTTAATTTTAATTGTTCCTTTAACTTAATACTTAGGCTATTTTTTAACTTTAGTCATCGCTAGCATTTGCTTATTTTCGATGATATCAGTGGTTTGGATAGCAGGTTCAGTACGGTATTTATTACGCTGATAAACATCATGCGCACTCATCGCCATGGCAATGGCAACGCGTTTGGCGGAAATGGGATGCAGTGACAATGATTCTGAAACTAAGGGCGATATCAGCTGAAAGGCTTTTTGACCAATACTTTCAAGCGGACGACCTTTATGCTTGCCAAGTAACAAGGACGGACGGAAAATAACTAGCTGCGTAAAACCTAGCGCCATAATAGACTGTTCAGTTTCAGCTTTTACGCGATTGTATAAAAACCGACTATGAATATCAGCATTCATGGATGATAACAAAAAGAAATTTTCAACACCTTTTTCTTGGCACAGTTTGGCAAAATTGACATTATAATCATGATCAACCTTTCGAAAGGCCTCATCGCTACCAGCCTGCTTCTTAGTCGTACCAAGACAGCTAAAAGCGTCCGTCTTTCGATCAACACCAACGCTGGCAAATATTTCAGCCAAATTATCAAAATCATTAACCTGATAAAAACGCATGCTGGTATTGATATAGCGTGGCGGACGCCTTGCAATCACAATTAACGTGTCATAAAGCTCACTAAGCTGTTTGACAAGATGCTGTCCGACCAATCCTGTCGCGCCAATCACAATTGCTTTTCGCTGCATAGCCTATCCATTTATAGTGTGTTGGAAAATAGATGATAATGAAAAATCTGATTTTAAAGCCTATCACCAAAGCTTTTCATCTTAGGGCGTATCTTCATTTTAGAAATGGTGATAAAAATGAGATAAATCATAGTCAAATGAGGAAAATAGCGCAGATACTATCAGAATGTTAAATAGTATCGGGATATTAACCAGCTATTTGACATTTTTTTTAACATTGTTTGGCAAGATTCAGCCACTTTTAGCCCATTTAGATGTCCATCGATTGAATTGAGGACATGCCCTAGTATCATACCTAAATTAACGCATAACTGAGGGTATTCTATAGAATTTATTGTAAGAGATTTTATCGGCTAAGCGATTTATTCACTCATAAGCGGTTTTTAGTGCAACAATATTGATAAATATTTCAAGAAACAGTTGAGTAGAGACACAAAAAACTGTCGTATATATGAGCACACAACTTCTTTAAGCATTAATCATCAAATATATTGTTCTAAGGGCGATAATTTGCTAAGATAACCGGCTTTACACGTTAACGCTGTTTAATTACTCCAAACAGTTTTGGCGCTTGCGATGCTCTATTGCTCATTTAGGTGCCTTTAATAACAGATAGGCACTTTAATATTAGACATCGACATCATGTTTGGCGAGACGGCTGCTCGTTACCGATGATGGTTAAACCCTTTTTTATTGTAATCCACATTCATATTTTTATCTGTCTTTATCAAGGAGATTCGCGTGGCTAATACTGCACAAGCTCGTAAACGCGCCCGTCAAAACACCAAACGTCGTCAGAACTCTGCGTCACAACGCTCTATGGTTCGTACTTACTTAAAACGTGTTGATGCGGCTATCGCAGCTAAAGATTATGACGCGGCTACCGAAGCTTACAAAAAAGCGGTACCAGTTCTTGATCGTATGGCTGACAAAGGTATTATTCATAAGAATAAAGCTGCTCGTCGTAAGAGCCGCCTGAACAAAACCATCAAAGGCCTACAAGCTTAAGATTGGTAACGTTTAGACCATATCTCGCCTTTATAGCGTGATGACTAAAACCTTGTTACTGGTTCTAATACTGGGGCAAGGTTTTTTTATGTCTGCTTGAAAAGTGAGTAGTAATCTATTAAATAGTATCTATATTAAATAGTATCTATATTAAATAGTATTTAGATCCATTTTACTTCTGGTGGTAAGAGCAATGTATTAGGATGAAAGCCGGCAGCACGGTAGTCTTCTAATAAAGTATGAATCGGGCGCACATACACTTCACCGCGCCAAACGAAGTGTGCACTGGCTTGTTCAAACGGCTTATCATCAAACCACAAAAATACGCCTTCCATCATCTTTGGCCAATCATTCCAATCAATCTCGACCACATCAAACATCACTGCTAAAAAAGCAGATAACAACGTATCATGACTAACAGCAAGCATGAGATGCCCTTGCTGCGGCTGATGTTGATAAAACAGTGATAAAATATCGAGACCACCTTGGTAAGCGTTTTTGGTACCTTCAAGATTGCCTTGCAAAAATCGATTGATAAAGTTGAGCACGCCAATTTCTTTAAATACTGGATTTGCTATTTCAGGCTCAGTCACTAGGCTACCAGGCTCGACCAACAATGACTGATGCGTAATATCACGTTGTAGTCCCGCACCTGCTTGCATCAGCTGCGCCGTGTCAATACAGCGTCCAATCGGACTTGAGATACTGTCTACATCAAGCGAGTACGGTAAATGCCCTGCCAACCAACGCCCCCACGACTTCGCTAGTACTCGACCTTTAGGTGTTAGGGGTAATTGATAACTGGCAAAACCATTGCCATCAGAGCGTTCACGTAAGGAATGTCTGGTAAATAAAATAAGCCGTTTATCTTCAGGCAATAAGCTGACTGAGGAAATCATACTATCAGGCAAGTGCGAAGGCGCCGGAGCACTTGGAGTATGACTCGCAAGCTTTTCAGCAGACAGTTTTGAGGGATTGTTATTGAGATATTTGCTCATGGTAGCAAGCGTAGCAGATTTTTTGATATGAATGAACAAAATATCAGTTCAATTGTAATATTGCTTACGAGTCTAGGCAGTTAGACTTTAAAATAAGCACTATTTTATATTCACTATTTTAAAAAATACGAATCAAGGTGACAAATAACTAAAAAGATATTTACTTTCAAGAGGCTAAAATTACTTAGCCGATATCAATGACTTTGTCCCACGCGAACGCTAATGCAGTGCTGCTCACCTCATTTGGATACGCACGTGGATTGACAATGACTCGTGTATTACCAATACGGTAACCAAATGCTTCGTGAGTATGTCCATGTACCCATAGTATTGGCGCCCAATCTTCATGCATCCAGCCAGATAGATCACTGATAAAAGCTGCGTTACTTGGTAGATTCGCATACTTCTCAGAAACCGATAATGGACTGATACTATGATGACTCATTACAACAGTTTTTTTGCCAAGTGTTTTGGCGGTGATCAATGCTTGCTTTAACCATTGACGCTGCTTAGCATGGATTTGCATCGATACTTCAGGTGAAAAAAGCTCGCCTCCAGCATAGATTTGTTTATAGTCACGCATAAAGCGCATAGCAGCAGCTATAGTATCTTCATTGGCCTGATATTGGTAATCTGTCCATAAAGTACAACCTAGGATACGTATGTCACCAATATCAACATGTTGACACTGTAGAAAACGGACGCCTTGCTGCGACTGGGCATTATAATTATCCCAAGTCGCAAGCTTTTTATCAAAATGTAGCACATCTTCATTAAAGTATTCATGATTACCAGCTATCGTAATCACAGGCACTTGCAAACGTGCTGCCTGCTCTTGTAGCCATGGCATACCACTATCGCTGTTGGCAGTATCGCCCGCGACTAATACCACGTCTGCATCAGTTTTGGGAATATGCCCTAGCGGATGTGACTGACGCGCATAACTGTCAATATGTAAGTCACTTAAAATCTGTAATTTCATAAGTTCTAATATCATTAAATAAACGTAAATAGTTTAGCACTTTTTGATATACCCGCAAAAATTAAAAAAAGACAGCGGATGAGGCTGTCTTTTTTATCATGCTGACACTATAAAATGCTAAACGCTTTGTAAATATCCAAATATTTTATAAGTATCTAAATACCTCGGAGTATCTTTTGTAATTTAGCCGCAGGATCTGCTACCTGAGTAATTGAACGACCAATCACCAAATAATCAGAACCATCATCTAACGCCTGTTTTGGCGTGCAAATACGCTTTTGATCATCTGCATTGTCGTCTAGCAAGCGAATACCAGGGGTAATCAATTTAAAATCCTGACCACATAGTGTCTTGAGCGTTTTAGCTTCTTGCGCTGAACAGACCACACCATCAAGACCTGCTTTCTTGGTTAATTGTGCCAATCGACTCACTTGCGCATCTAGACCATCGGTAATACCTGTTTGCATCAATGCTTGATTATCCATAGAGGTCAGCACGGTGACGGCTATCAGCAAGGTATCAAAGTTACCGTCTAACAAGCGCTGTTTAGCCAATGACATCGCCTCTAAGCCCGCGCTGGCATGCACATTCACCATCCATACGCCAAGCTCAGCTGCCGCTAGTACCGCTTGAGCGGTAGTATTAGGAATATCATGGAATTTCAAGTCTAGAAATACGTCAAAATTACGCTGATGTAGCGCCTTAACTATCTCAGGACCACAGCGAGTAAATAGCTCTTTACCCACTTTTAAGCGGCATGATGTTGGATCTAACTGATCAGCTAATGCTACCGATGCCTCCATAGTCATATTATCTAAGGCAACGATGACTGGGGAGTTCATTGTATTATTCATGGTTTTACCATATCTATATCAGAATTATCAAAACACTATATATGAACTGCTCATAGGTCAGTACAAAATATAATTTAGTCTCGTTTTTGTTTGGTAAGTGTCGCGCCTTCATCTACAGTAAGTACTTCTGCGTCTTGCACTTGCACATTGGTCGCTGTCGAACCATAAACAGCCTCTTCCACCGTTGGTGCAGTTGCTTGGCGATCAATGACAGCGTTGGCTTGTGTCAGTTGCGCTTGCAAGTTCACATTCGCTTTTTGCAAACGCGAGATTTCCCACTTATTCTGTAAGACACGGAAAATAAGTAGTGCCAACAAGATGCCAATAACAATACCAAGCATAAGGCATAAAATCAGCAGCAATCCTAGATTCATCGTCGGTGCTTGCGAGAATAATAAATTTACGCCAACTTCGGTATTGTTTGCCAACACCAAACCAAGTGCATAAGCAAAGCTCAAAAACAGCAATACAAATAGTAAAAAGCGCATGAGACGTCTACCTCGATTTGGAATGTCGTTAGTGTTTTAAAAATAGCACTCTAAAACCTTCATCAACCCACACATTTATATGCTTATAAACTCACTAGTGATAAGTTCTAGAAAAGGTGGCTGGCAAGCACTCTTGTTGGCAATTTTACCCAATAAATACTTTATAACACACTTAGCTATTTGCTACTGTATCATTGACTGCTTCACGTAATGCTTTACCTGGTTTAAAGTGCGGTATCGCTTTGGCTGGTACAGGTACGCTTTCTCCTGTCTTAGGATTTCGACCCATACGGGCACGACGATGGTGCAGACAAAAACTGCCAAAACCACGAACTTCTACGCGTCCATCATTGGCTAACGTATCGGTCATCAAGTTTAATATTTCACGTACTGCATCATCGACTACAGTATCAGTCATATTGTCACAGTTCGCACTTAAATTACTAATAAATTCGGACTTGTTAATCGCTTGCTGCATTATTACGCTTGCCTTGTTGATTAATGGATAAGATGACTGTGAATTGAACCATCATTTTCGATAGCTGGTTACTTTTAAGACAAGCTATACATCAATATCATAAGGATAAATAGCCATACACTAAAATAATCTCAGTGTCTTAAATAAGTAATAATTCACATCTCGTTACTCAATGTTGCAAATGATAGCGGATATTACGGTAAATGGAAATAAGAGTTTGCCTGTTTGAGCAAAAACCTCATTGATTAATAATACACTTAAAATTTAAGCAAAAAAAAAGCGACCATAGTCGCTTCTTTTATAATCTTATATCAATAACGTGCAGCTTACTGCATTTGCTCTTTGATCAAGTCACCAATTGTTTTTGGCTGTGCATCAGAACTGGCAGTAGTACTAGTCGTGCTAGTGCTGCTTAGCTCTTTAATCGCTTGACGCTCTTCAGCTTCGTCTTTCGCTTTGATAGACAAGTTGATGTTGCGAGTTTTACGATCAACACTGATGATTTTAGCTTCAACATCATCACCAACGCTCAAATGCTTAGTCGCATCTTCAACGCGATCACGTTGAATTTCAGAGGCACGTAGATACGCTTCAACTTCGTCAGCAAGCTCGATAGTAGCGCCTTTAGCATCTACTTCTTTTACTTTACCATTAACGATAGCACCGCGGTCATTGTTGACTAGGTATTCGTTGAATGGATCAGAGCTTAACTGCTTCACGCCTAGGCTGATACGGTTTGCTTCTGCATCTACTGACAATACCATTGCTTCAACGGTGTCGCCTTTATTGTAGTTACGGATAGCGTCTTCGCCAGTTTCGTTCCAAGAGATATCAGATAGATGAACAAGACCATCAATACCACCGTCTAGACCGATAAAGATACCGAAGTCAGTGATTGATTTGATCGTACCAGTGATTTTATCACCGCGCTCATGTTTCTTATCAAACTCATCCCATGGGTTAGCTAGAGTTTGTTTGATACCTAAGCTGATACGACGACGTTCTTCATCGATATCAAGAATCATTACTTCAACTTCATCGCCCACTTGAACAACTTTTGATGGGTGAATGTTTTTGTTGGTATGATCCATTTCTGACACGTGTACTAGACCTTCAATACCTTCAGAAATCTCAGCGAAACAACCATAATCAGTTAAGTTGGTGACGCGTGCTTTAACCACACTACCTACTGGGTAAGTGCCGCCAACGTTATCCCAAGGATCAGTACCAAGTTGTTTTAGACCTAGGCTAACGCGATTGCGCTCACGGTCAAACTTCAATACTTTAACTTTTAGGTCTTGACCAACTTCAACAACTTCAGATGGATGCTTAATACGGCGCCATGCCATGTCAGTGATGTGCAATAGACCATCGATACCACCTAGATCAACGAATGCGCCGTAATCAGTAAGGTTCTTAACGATACCTTCGATCTCGATGCCTTCTTCAAGCTTGTTCAATAGCTCTTCGCGCTCAGCTGAATTTTCAGCTTCCATAACTGCACGACGGCTAACAACAACGTTGTTGCGTTTTTGATCAAGTTTGATGACTTTGAACTCTAGCTCTTTGCCTTCAAGATGCGTGGTGTCACGGATAGGACGAACATCTACCAATGAACCTGGTAGGAACGCGCGTACTGAACCAATATCTACAGTGAAACCGCCTTTAACTTTGCTTGAAATGATACCTTTTACGATTTCATCATTATCAGCGATTTTCTCAAGGAAGTTCCAAGTTTCAACACGTTTGGCTTTTTCACGTGAAAGCAAGGTTTGACCCATGCCGTTATCAACCGCTTCAACCACGACATCAACGCTATCGCCAACTTCAACTTCAAGTTCGCCTTCTTCGCTTAAAAACTCTTCACGAGCGACGATACCTTCAGATTTCAGACCAGTATCAACAGTGATCCAGTCGTTATCAATGGCCACAACAGTACCAGTGATAACCGAGCCACGCTCGATATCCAGACCTGTTTCTTCGATGCTCGCTTCAAATAGTTCAGCAAATGATTCCATTATGTCTACCTTTGTATAGCCGTATCCTGTCCAGCACAGTACGGATCAAATTTATGATTGCATAAAACGAGAATACTGGTTTTATATCCCATACAATCATATATAAAAACGTTTGTTGTTAGTAAGCACATAACTTATTAAACTCACTAGCAACAACTGTCTTATATTGCAATGCCTTATACTTTTAAATCTCTATGATTTAGAAAGAATATTTTTATCACTCTCTATAGATTATTAGCGTCTACTACTGTGATTTTATACTAAAATCAAGCGTATAGGAAACTTTTTCATACTTACTAACTTGTTTTTATTAACTATTAAAGAAAATACCTTTATCCTGACAATGTCTTTTCACTTGTGCATAAACTTCATCAGCATCTAAGTTAGAGCTATCTAGTAGTAGAGCATCTTCTGCAGGCTTTGATGGTGCAGTCGACCGATTCTCATCACGATCATCACGAGCTTTAATCGTCGCTAAAATCGCGTCAAAATCTGCCGTCTGACCAGCATTTATTAACTGTGTTACGCGGCGCTCGGCACGCGCTTCAGCACTGGCAGTCAAATACACTTTTACATCCGCATCTGGGAACACAACCGTCCCCATATCGCGACCATCAGCGACCAATCCAGAACGAGTTGCCATATCTTGTTGCAACTTTAGTAATGCTTGGCGAACTTTTGGAAATACTGCTATTTGTGATGCATAGCCGCCCACGGTTTCATTACGAACCTGCTCACCAACCGCTTCACCATTCACTAAAACATCAACACGTCCTGATGCATTGTTAGGTACAAAAGCAATCTCTAGGCGCTGCGTTAATGCTAATACAGCCATCTCGTCAATGGCTTGGATTCCGTCTGCCGCAACTAATCCCGCTTCAAATGCTTTGAGTCCAACGATACGATACAGAGCACCTGAATCCAGCAGTTGATACTTCAATGCTTGGGCCAAACGCCACGTGACCGTACCTTTACCTGCTCCACTTGGTCCATCAATGCAGATAACTGGGTAGCGCAACACTGGCGCTTGGTTATCATTACTACCAGAACTAAAGTTATCAAGTATAGCGTTATCAGCTGTAGAAACGGTCATAATACTCACTTAATAGTAGACGATACTGATACGGCTTAGTACATGCTAGCTGCAGAACAATATTTACTTATTTATCAAACGCTTGACAATCAATTCATCATTTCGTCATCAAATAGGGCGATATTATAGCAAAAAAACCTACCCATCACTAGCAGCAAGACTGATATCTTGTTAATTGCTTATATTGTCTTTCCTTTTTGCCGCTTTTCGTCGTTCACGGAAAAAGGTCTTAAGCATCTGGCTGCTATGCTCACGACATAAGCCATTATGTACTTCGATAGCATGATTATAAAAAGGCTGTATCGGTAAATTTATTTGACTACCAACCATACCCGCTCGTGGCTCGCTTGCTGCATAAACCAATCTATCGACCCGCGCATGAATGAGCGCTCCGATACACATCGTACAAGGCTCTAAGGTAACGTATAACGTTGTCTGTAATGGTAGACGATAGTTTTTTAAGCGCGCACACGCTTCTCTTAATGCGACAATCTCCGCATGAGCGGTCGCATCGTGACGCCCAATTGGTTCATTAAATCCTTGACCAATAATCTGCTGATCGTGTACCAGTATCGCTCCTACCGGCACTTCTCCACGCTCAGCACCTTGCCTAGCAAGTTTAAGAGCTATTTTCATCCAGCTCATATCTTGAAGTGACCAAAATGCGCTGGCTTGCATATCTTCAATAACTAACTGACTATTTGCGGTTGGATGTGGCTTCAAGCTTATATTTTGTTTATGTTTCATTTATTTTGACAACTATTGCGGTAATTGCCAATCGATAGGCGTTTGCCCATACTGTACCAGATAATCATTGGTCTTAGAAAACGGCTTGGAACCAAAGAATCCACCACGATTGGCAGCAAGTGGTGATGGGTGTACAGCGGTGAGAATAAGATGCTTATCAGTATTGATATATTTGCCTTTTTTCTGTGCTTTACTGCCCCACAATATAAATACGGTATGTTCTGTTTGTTCATTTATCACATCAATCACCGCATCGGTAAACTGCTCCCAGCCTTCATTTTGATGACTGTTTGGCTCACTTTCTCGCACGGTCAGAGAACTATTTAATAGCAAAACTCCTTGCTGCGCCCAGTAAGTCAGATCGCCATGTTTTGAAGGTGCGATACCAACGTCACTCGCCATCTCTTTCAACAAATTATTGAGTGAGGGTGGCTTTGGAATGGCTTTGGGCACTGAAAACGATAAGCCCATTGCTTGCCCTGGTCCATGATAAGGATCTTGACCTAGTATCACGACTTTAACTTGTGATAAAGGGGTCAGGTTTAACGCATTAAATATTAAAGGTGCTGGCGGATAGATGCTGTTTTCTGATTGATAGGCTTCTTTTAAAAACGCACGCAAGTCGTCCATATTGTTAGAAGTTAACTCGTCTGCTAATGCCGTTTTCCAATCTTCTGGCAAGCGTACATTGTCTAAAATCGCCTGCTTTTGTGCTGGCGTTTTTGGCGTTTGTTCATCGAATAATTCCATATTATGTCCTTTTATATTTGTTATCGATTAGATAAATATCGAATGGGGGAGCGTGAACCAATCTCGCACATGAATGGGAGCTCGTGATTTCATACGTTGGTTTTGTTATGAATTATAGCAATAAAAAAACGGCTACCACAGTAACATGGTAACCGTTGTTATTACATTAGTAGCAAAAACTTAGCTGGCGAGTGACTCAGAGTCTGGATGTGGCTCATGAGTCTCAACGACCGTCAAGATAATACGACTCTCCGCTGACCCTTTATCTGTAGACTTATAATCCGTCTTACCACTGTACTTATCAAGCTTAACAGAATCACCATCTTGTTCATCATTAGCTTCAGGCTCTAAGGTGAGATGTACTACCCCACCATTGACCAAATCACCAAACAAAATCATACTTGCCAATGACTTTTTAATCTCATCTTGAATCAGACGCTGCATTGGGCGTGCACCCATTAGGCGATCATAGCCTTTGTGAGCCAAGTAATCGCGTACTTCGTCATCAATCTCTAAGGTGACTTGTTTATCATCAAGCTGAACTTGTAGCTCAACCAAGAATTTATCAACCACAGATACCACCACGGAGGTATCTAATGGGTTAAATTGGATGATGGCATCTAGACGATTACGGAACTCTGGCGTAAAGACACGTTTGAGCGACTCCGTATTATCACGGCTATGGTCTTGCTGAGTAAAGCCCATTGAAGAGCGGCTAATACTATCAGCACCGACGTTGGTCGTCATAATCACAATGACTTGCTTAAAGATAGCCACACGACCATTGTTATCAGTCAACGTACCATGATCCATGACTTGCAGTAACAAGTTGAAGACATCAGGGTGCGCTTTTTCAATCTCATCAAGCAATAAAACACAATGTGGATGTTGATTGATTTTTTCAGTCAACAAACCACCTTGATCATAACCGACATAGCCAGGAGGCGCACCAATCAAACGTGATGCAGTATGGGCTTCCATATACTCTGACATATCAAAACGAACCAATTCTACGCCTAACAAATTTGCCAATTGACGTGAAACTTCGGTTTTACCCACCCCAGTAGGACCGGCAAACATGAAGGAACCAATTGGCTTATCTGGTGCTTTGAGACCAGCACGTGATAGCTTAATGGCGTCGGCTAAGGTTTCAATGGCCTCATCTTGACCAAATACTAAGTGTTTAAGATCACGATCTAAGTGCTGAAGAATACTCTTATCATCACTTGATACTGACTTGGGGGGAATACGTGCAAGCTTGGCAACAATCGCTTCAATATCTGCCACATCGATTTTCATCGGTGGGTTTTTCTTAGCTTTGCCACTTTTTGATTCACTGAACGATTTGGCACGATCATTGGCTTTTGCAGTTTCCGCTTCATCCTGCATTTCGCTATCGCTATACGTGTCACCACCGAGACCCTCAACATCAGCATCAATCTGAGCATCAAAATCTTGCTCTATATCCGCAATGAAGCTTTCTTCTGCATCAATATCATTAGCATCAGGAATTACGCCTAAACGCTTATAGGCACCTGCTTCGTCAATCACATCAATCGCTTTATCTGGTAAAAAACGCTCGTGAATATGCTTAGCAGATAATTGAACGGCGGTGACCAACGCTTCATCGGTATATTCAACATTATGAAATTCCTCATAACGAGGCTTCAGACCGCGCAAAATATCAATTGTATCGTCGACACTCGGCTCTTTGACATCAATCTTCTGGAAGCGACGTGACAGTGCATGGTCTTTTTCAAACACTTGACGGTATTCGGTAAAGGTAGTTGATCCGATACAGCGCAGCTCACCATTAGCAAGTGCTGGCTTAATCAAGTTTGATACGTCCATATTGCTACTCATTGACGACCCTGCGCCAATAATCATATGAATCTCATCAATAAATAAGATTGCATTGGGCTTTTTCTTTAGCGCATCAAGCAGTGACTTCATGCGTTTTTCAAAATCACCACGGTATTTAGTACCAGCGATTAATGAACCGATATCAAGGCTATAAATCACACAGCCGTTCAATGGTTTCGGTGCTTTATCATTAATAATCAACCACGCCAAGCCTTCAGCAATCGAGGTTTTACCAACGCCTGGCTCACCAACCAATAACGGGTTATTTTTACGGCGGCGGCATAGCACTTGAGCGGCGCGCTCAATTTCAGGGCCACGTCCAATTAATGGATCCGTCTTACCTTCAGCCGCACGCTGGTTTAGGTTGGTCGCAAACTCAACCAAGGGATCCTTACTGGTTTTTTCTGAGGCACTACGGCGTTCACCCGTCATAGAAGCACGTGGCTCAGATGGCTCGTCTTTATCTTGACCATGTGATAAGTATTGGGTCAACTCAAGACGACTAATACCCTGCTTTTTGAGCAAATAAACGGCATAAGTATCGTGCTCTGAAAACATAGACACTAAAATGTCTGAGCCTTCAACAAGGCGACCACCGCCAATAGATTGCACATGGAAAATAGCACGCTGCAGAATACGATCAAAGCTTTGGGTTGGCTGCGGTGACTGCTCGGTGTCTGCGTCTACCGTTGGCGTATGCTTATTGATATAAGCTTCTAACTCGGTGCGCAGCGTTGAAACATTGGCATTACAGGCAGTTAATGTATTGGCAGCGTGAGTATTCTCTAATAACGCCAATAATAGATGCTCAACAGTGAGGTACTCATGCGATTTTTGGCGCGCAAGTGTCATTGCTAAACGCAAAGAAACTTCAAGATGACGACTTAACATAACGACTTCCTACGGTTATACCTATCTTTATAATTGATAGCTTTATGAATGAGTTAGTAAGTAAATCAGGGCGACAGATGGATTGTTCAAGGGCTAAATCTGTATTATCAAAAGACAGCGCTAAATGATATTGACCATGTATTACTCAAGTAGCAGTGCTATCTACTTGTCACCAATTAAGCGTTTTGATCACTCATACTTGCTTTTCTTTATCTCAACACGATACTTAAGAAGAGTCAATCTATTAACACAGACTAAAATGTATCAAGGCGTACTGCGCATCAATATTTATAGTAACGAAATAGTATGAAAGCTTCAAAAGCTGAGCAAATAAAGGAGAAATCGGTAATAGAATAATAAATGAGAGAATGAAAGATACAACTGACTTTTTTAAGCCATCAGCTGATTAAATTATAGAAAAATTCAAGTTAATAGGATGACTAGAAAATGATACGAGTGCAGCAATCATTTCTATAAAATTTAGACAGCTGTTTGATGTGATGACTTAATATAGATAAGGGTATATTAAAGAAAAATCAAGGTTAGGACATTTTTATAATAAGGAATTTATGAGTGACTGCTTGGATACAGAGTACCTATCAAGCTCACAATGAGCGGTTTTTAGAGCTTGAAAGGGTTTCTAAACGATAAAACCATTGGAAATAATAAGATAGAAACACGAGAAGAAGATAGAACTTTAAATTCATATTTACGCTATTTTCTTATTCGCCTTGATGTGGCTCAATCTGGGTCAATAAGGGATAGCCTTCACGATGTGCCAGACTATTTACCTTTTTGGCTTTGGTCTCAGCGATATCTTTAGGATAGATACCAGCAATGCCTTTGCTACTGTTATGAATCGTCAGCATAACTTCGACTGCCGAATCCATACTATGACGAAATTCGGACTGCAAAATATAAACGACGAACTCCATCGGCGTATAATTATCATTATACATAACGACGGCATACATAGGCGGCTTAGCCACTTCTGGCTCTGCTACCAGTACATCTGCTTGTGGCGAGGTCTCGCCATCCGTATCACCATCTTGTGCACGGTGAGCAGGTATGGTTGGAAAGTGCCAATCAGCAACAGTTGGCAACGCTTGCAATAGGGTTTGTTTTATCATAATTGGCATACAAATTAATGGTTATATTTATAACAGAATAAAGGGCGCTAGCAGAGGTTGGCAAACGCAATGCTTATTATAGCGCTCTTAAATATGAATAGATTAAGGCTCAATCGGACTTTCGTCGACTTCAGGTAAATCTAAAAGTGATAGCGGCATATTATCAACTCGGTCGCCAAGTTTCCAATCATAGAGCTGCTCCACTTGTTGTCCGCCAGCTTGTAAGCTAAGTTTGACTTGTAACGGTTTAAAACCTGATGGCATCATGAAACGACCACGAATACGAACGATACCTTCAATAGTATAAACTGGAGGATCTAGCGGCACCTCCACAAAATCATCGTCATTGAGCAACGTCAACGTTGGCTTTAGGCGTTTGGCTTTGCCATCGCTAGCAAGCATGCCTATATCGAAACCATATTCGAAGGCATTTTCAGGTAACGGTTCAATCTTTGCTGCTATTACTTGTAAAGGCATGCCGCCTTTGTCACGAAGGACATCAGCATATAACTCATTCAGTTGAGAGACTTGTCTATTCTCAACCATTAATTCTTGCTGGTTTTCACGCAACTCTTTGATGTTCGCCAAGCTAATCGCCAGCTCCTGCTTAGCAGTAGCCGCTTGATTGGCCGCTATTTTATGACTAAGACGTAAATCTTCAAGCGCTTCTGTTGCCTCAGTGCTATTGATCATCGCTTGCTTGGTTTCAGTTTGCATAGAATGAAAGCCACGCTGATATCCTAATTTATGACCGAATATCAATCCAACAATGGCAGTCACCAATATGACAACGACAAAGAGAGCCAACACCAATGTGGATGCCCCTTGTTGGGTACCACCTACCTTAGTTACTGAACTAGCATTGGTTTTAAGAGAATGCGGACTACGCTCTAAATGATACAAATCAGAGTCTTTGCACGATGAAGGTGCGGGCTGTGAGCAAAAGCGTCGTACAAGCTTGACACGCATTTAGACAATATCTCTTAACAGTAATGGCAATATTATAGCGGAATTTATAATCAATACCTAGCACCATAAATGTGAATGATTTGACCACAGCTAAACATCTGCTACGGAACAATAGGTGCAAAGTTTAGACCCATTGTTTCATCGAATCCGAACATGACATTCATGTTTTGTACCGCTTGTCCTGCAGCGCCTTTTACCAAATTGTCTTGTACGACAATCAATGTCAATTCTGCACGTTCATTGTCTTGATGCACAGCAATGCGTAAACGGTTGCTGGCGCGGACACTACGGGTATCTGGATAAATACCTTTTGGCATGACATCAATAAACGCTTCTGATTCATAGCATGTTTCAAATATCTGCTGCCAATCAATGGCAGCACCCGCATCCGTCAGCTCAAGATGAATAGAGCTCAGCATGCCACGTATCATCGGTACAAGGTGCGGTAAAAAACGAATGCGATGGGTGAACTGGCTGTCTAATAACTGCGCCACACCTTGCTCAATCTCGGGCAGGTGACGATGTCCTTCAACGCTATAAGCTTTAAAGTTATCAGTAGTTTCAGCATAATTAAGCGCAAGTGAAGCTTGGCGACCAGCGCCAGAAACACCAGACTTTGCATCGATAACGATGCGTGATTCCACCAGTCTCTCTGCTTGCTTATTTTGCATATCGATTATTGGTTTCAAACCCAAAATAGCGGTAGTCGGATAACAACCCGGATTACCGACGACTAAAGCAGTGGCAAGTTTATTGCGATTGACTTCAGGTAAACCATAAACGGCTGTCTTTAGCAGCTCAGGACAAGCATGCGACTGCTGATACCAGTGTTCAAAATCGGACAGCGACTGCAAACGAAAATCAGCAGCCAAATCAATGACTTTCACACCAGCTTGCGTTAGCGCCTCTGCTTGCTTCATCGCTACGCCATGTGGAGTGGCAAAAAAGACCACATCACACTTTTGCAGCGTTGCAAGCGTCTCATCGCCCAAGTCGCTAAAGACAATATCTGATATACCGCGTAAGCTTGGAAATATCTCATCAGCGCGTGTACCAGCTTCGCTACGCGAGGTTAGCAAATCAATAGATACTTCAGGATGCGCAGATAACAAGCGAATCAGCTCAATACCCGTATAACCTGTACCACCAACAATCGCTGCTGAAATCATAAGATATTCCTTTTTATTTTACTTGGTAAATATCAGTGTTTGTTAAACAAATCTTAGATAGAAAGCTCGCTTATATACCTGAACTTTGTCATTTTTGGATTCTAGCAGCTTTAGATTTTATAATCGTGCACCGCATCGATAAATACTTTGGCATTGTCAGGATTGACCCACTGCGTAATACCATGACCTAAGTTTGCTATATAACCCGTTTTTTCGCCGCTTGCATAAGCACTATCAAGCATTGCATTTACTTCAGCACGAATCGTCGCAGGTGAACCATACAATGTTGCTGGATCCAAGTTGCCTTGAATGGCTTTACTACTCTGTAGTTTTTTGTGCTGTTTGGTCAATTGACGCTGACTTTCAGCCAATACTTGGCGTGCACGATCAATGGGCATCGTCCAATCTAACCCTAAAACATCAGCTTGACTATCTGCTTGCACATCCAACCATAACCCACCACCTTTGGTAAATAATACCACTGGTATCTGCGGATGGCGTACTTTTAATTCAGCGACGATACGCTTATTATAAGCATGAGAAAAATCGATAAACTGACGATGGCCAAGCGCCCCGCCCCAACTATCAAAAATCTGTAAAATTTGAGCGCCAGCGACCACCTGTGCATCTAGATAATCAATGACAGAAGTGGCTAATTTATCTAATAATTGATGCAAGAAATCAGGGTTGCTATACAAAAAGCCTTTAGTATAACGATAGTCTTTTGAGCTGCCGCCTTCAATCATGTAGGTGGCCAATGTCCATGGACTACCAGAGAAACCAAATAACGGCACTTGACCATTTAATGCTTTGCGGATGCTCGTCACCGCACGCATGACATAATCAAGAGAATCATTGGGTTCAAGTACTGGCAATCTATCTAAGTCTGCTTGCGTACGAATAGGATGTTTAAACTTAGGGCCTTCGCCCGCCTCAAAGTATAAGCCTAGACCCATAGCGTCAGGTATGGTCAAAATATCACTAAATAAGATAGCAGCATCTAAATCATAACGGCGTAGTGGCTGTAAAGTGACTTCAGTGGCGCGGTCCGTATCTTTGCACAGGCTCATAAAGTCACCCGCTTCTGCACGAGTGGCTTTATATTCTGGTAAATAACGACCAGCTTGACGCATCATCCAGACTGGCGTGGTGTCTATTGATTCAAAGCGTAATGCCCGTAACAATCTGTCGTTCTTTAAAGGCGCAAACTCTTGCTGAATCGAGTTACTATTGTCTGAAGCACTCATGTACAAATCTCCAAAACAACACCGCATTCATGATCATCAATGAATACGGTGCTGGATAAAATAAGTTGAATAAAAGAATATTAAAACGTTTAGATAGCGACAATCTATTCTAAAAAACCACAAATAATGAGATATTAGTTAATAACAATTTATTGGTTAATATCTCTCGTGTTAACAATCATAAAAACAGTAATCATTAAAAGTATTTGTGTTTTTTAGAGCGTCATTTGCCGTTAGTCTTTAATCAATAATATCGTGCTCATATTTGAAATTAGATGAATACCATGAATGGTCTACATGGTCAGCGCTAAATTATCACGGTGTACCATGACCACACGCTCTTCATTATTACCAAGAATTCTATCAAACTGCTCAGTACGCTCACGAGCCACTCGGCAAGCATCCCGAGATGAGAAGTTCACTTGTCCAACCGCTAAACGCTCGCCCGTATCTTGGTGAACCACCTCAACCACATCACCTTCATCGAAATCACCGCGTACTTCCACAACGCCGACCGGTAGCAAGCTCTTGTGATGCTCGACTACTGCTTTTGCTGCGCCTGCATCGACTATTAGAGTGCCTGACATACGTAAATGTGCGGCAAGCCATTGTTTGCGTGCAATGATTTTGTCTTGATCATTGGTGGTCAACAAAGTACCGACCGCTTCGCCTGATACCACACGAGTAATAACATCATCGATAGCACCGCTCACGATAACGGTTGGACAACCACCCATCGCAGCAAGACGACCAGCACGAATTTTGGTCAGCATACCGCCGCAACCAAGCTTGCCACCATCCCCTGCAATATCAAATAAGTAATCCGCCATCGCACGCTCTTGGCGAATCATTTTTGCATTAGGATTGTCACGTGGGTTGTCCGTAAACACCCCATCTTGATCGGTTAAAATGATATATAAATCGGCATTGACCATCGCCGCCGCCATCGCGCCCAAAGTATCATTATCACCAAATTTAATTTCATCAATGGTAATGGTATCATTTTCATTGATGACTGGTAGCACGCGCCACTCTAGTAATTGTGTCAACGCGCCCGTCGTATTGAGATAACGGCTACGATTGGACAAATCATCATGTGTTAGTAGCAGCTGCGAGCTTTGAATACCATGTTGGATTAATGCTGACCACCACGTTTCAATCAAACCCATTTGACCAATAGAAGCACAGGCCTGTAGTGCTGCTAGTTTCTTCGGGCGCTCCTCAAGGTTCATTCGTACCACACCTTCAGCAACGGCACCTGACGATACTAGCAGTACTTCGACGCCTTGCTTGTGCAATTTAGCGATCTGCTTTGCCCACTCATATATGGCAGTTCGATCCAGCCCTCGACCGTTATTGGTTAACAACGATGAGCCAATCTTGACAATAACGCGCTGAATATCAAAGTTGCGAGTTTGTTTAATAAACCTTGCTTCTTCGGTCGTGTTTTCTATGTCACCTGCCATATAAACTCCTGTCTCTCATGTGAATTGATTACGGGGATTGATCTAAAAAATTCAAGTATATCAGCTCAAGCGTGTTAGCTTAAGGAACATAAATGACCTCGACACCATCTTCGTCGTCATCGTCAAAATCAGCATCGTCGTCGCTTAAATCTACACCTTCGCGAGCCGCTTTGCGAGCCGCACGATAGGCTTCACGCTGCGCCTCAGTGTTTAGACGTACTTCTACTTCTAAGCGCTCAAAACGGCTTCTTTGTGCTTCAGCGAAGATAGGATCTTCTAGTTCACGCTCACGCTCTAGTTCAATCTCATTCATTAAATGATATTTAACTGCATCCGTCCCTTCACCCATTAGGGTTGACGTGCGAAATACATCGCCTGTCCAATCAAGCTCGGCGACAATATGAGTACAAAGCTCATCTAACTCTTCGTCAGGCACCTGATCAATTTTGTTTAATATCAAAATCTGGGGCAAGTTGGATAACTCAGGCGAAAAACGCTCAAGTTCATTCAAGATAACACGAGCGTTGGCTACCGGATCGCTGCCATCAATTGGCTTTACATCAACCACATGTAACAGACGACGAGTACGAGCCACATGTTTTAAGAAACGAATGCCAAGTCCAGCACCTTCTGAAGCACCTTCGATCAAACCTGGAATATCTGCCATCACAAATGAGCGATGACGACCGATATCAACCACACCTAGATTCGGAACGAGGGTGGTAAACGGATAGTCAGCAACTTTTGGTCTAGCAGCAGAGACTTGACGAATAAAGGTAGATTTACCAGCATTAGGCAAACCAATCAAGCCAACATCAGCCACAACTTTTAGCTCAAACTTAAGAACTTTTAACTCACCTTCAAAACCAGACGTCGATTTACGCGGTGCTTGGTTGGTAGAGCTCTTAAAATGGGTATTGCCCAAACCACCATCACCACCTTTGGCAATCAGTAGCGTCTGACCAAGTTCAATCAAGTCACCCAACACTTCGTCAGTTTCGGTATCAACTACCGTGGTACCGATAGGTACTGGTAAAAACAAATCATCAGAGCCCTTGCCTGAACAGTTTCTACTGTGGCCATTCTCTGCTCGCATAGCATCATGACGACGGGTATAACGATAGTCCACTAGGGTGTTGGTGTTATCCTCTGCAATGACGTAAATATCTCCGCCCTTGCCACCATCTCCACCATCAGGTCCACCACGTGGGACATACTTTTCTCGGCGAAAACTGGCGATTCCGTTACCACCGTCACCTGCTTTTACCGTTACGACGGCTTCATCAATAAATCGCATCTTACGTTCCTTTATTTACACTCTAGTTTATAGACTCAATAGCAGTCATATACTGCTTCTTTTGCCTATAGGTATCTTTTAAAAAATAGGAGACTTACGTCTATGTTGCTATATATCATTGCTTTATTTATGACAATAACACCCGATAACCAATTGGACTATCGGGTGCGGTATATATTAACTTAAAAAATCACATCTATTTGTCCATGCTAAAAGTGACTATTAAAATACTTTCTTATAAAGAGTACCTCAATATTAAAAACTCACTACTGCTGTACAAATGTATTAAGCTGGAATCTGTGTATAACTGATGCCTGCCATTTGTGTGGCTAAACGTAATACTTGCGTACTATAGCCAACTTCATTGTCATACCAGATATAAACAATGGCATGATTGTCGGTCAAAATAGTCGCTTGGGCATCGACAATACCTACATGGGTATCACCAACAAAATCCGTCGATACCGCTTCAGTAGAATCTGTATAAGCAATCTGTGTTTGCCACTGACTGCTATTAGAGATTTTACGCATGAATTCATTTAACGCATCAGCATTTTCTGGTGCTGTTTTAAGATTCAAGTTTAAAATCGCTAAGCTGACGTTTGGCGTTGGTACACGGATGGCATTACCCGTTAGTTTACCACTAAGCTCTGGCAGTGCTTTACCAACCGCTTTAGCAGCACCCGTACTGGTAATAACCATATTCAATACAGCACTACGACCACGGCGATCCGCTTTATGATAATTATCAATCAAGTTCTGATCGTTAGTGAATGAGTGAATCGTTTCAACGTGACCGTTTTCGATACCGTATTCATCGTTCAATACTTTTAACGTTGGGGTGATTGCGTTGGTGGTACAGCTCGCCGCACTGACGATTGTATCTTCACCGACTGTATCGTTATTTACACCATAAACAACGTTTTTAATCTCACCGCCAGCTGGGGCTGTTAATAGGACTTTTTTCACACCAGTCGATTGCAAGTGCTTACCAAGACCCGCTTCATCTTTCCAAATGCCCGTATTGTCAATCACTAACGCATCATTAATACCGTAAGCCGTATAATCGATCTCGCTTGGATCTTTGGCGTAGATGACCTGAACAAAGCGGCCATTGATAATCAAGCCGTTGTTTTCATCATCAACCACCACGCCACCAGCAAAGCTACCATGAATCGAATCACGCTCTAGCAATGAGGCGCGCTTGGCCAAATCGCCAGATGCCGCAGGACGTACAACTATGGCTTTTAACTGCATACCTTTAGCACTTGACGCTTGTGATAATAGCAGGCGAGTTAAAATACGACCGATACGACCAAAACCGTATAGCACAACATCAGTCGCAGGATTAACCGTAGTGTCATCACTATTAACGGCTTGAAGTGCTGCTTGTAAATCACTGTCATTAGCGATTAATTGACCAACATCAACCTGTGCAGACTGAAGCTTATCATTAGCCGCTAGCGCTTTAACCATGGCTAAAGTGTCAGCGATATCAATAGATTTAGCCTCTTGGTTACGCAAGGCTACTTTTTGATGCAATGCCAATATTTGACCAACTGACGTCGTATTTAACGTGTCACCGAACAAGGTTACTTGTACGTCTTGCTCATTATAGAGCTTATTCAATAGCCCCATCAGCTCAATCGCTTGTTGCTCTTGATTGTTGTAGTTGCTTAAGTGGTCTTGATGTAATTGGCGTAAGGTATCAGCGTTGCTCACGAGAAACATCCTTATGGTCAGTAATGTGTGATCAGTAAATGATAGAGAATACAGATTAGATAGATTATGTGTGGTCTACGCAATCACTCTAGTATGGCAACCGCACGATATCGGTGTCAGTTATTGATATAGAGTATTGAGATCGCCTAGATTTTAGCCTAAAACGGCCTATTTTGCCAGTGATAACCGATCTGCTAGCGCTTATAAAGCATTTTATTGAGTTATGCAGGTTATTATAAAAATAAAGGCAGCCAATTATGCTGCCTTATTGTTTATTATTGCCAGTATCAAATAGTGGATGATGAAGTAACACTACTATTTAACCCAGTATCTAGTAAGTGATGCTCCTTATGGAACGAGACTAACCGTTTGATTGGTCTGCGAGGTTAACTTAAATTCCTTTAAGTCATAGCCTTGCTGTTGAGCGATTTGACGATATTTGGCATAGGTTTCTTGAGTGACGTTTGGCGAACGCGCCAATAACCATAAATATTTTTTATCAGGTGTTCCTACTAAAGCAGTCTTGTAATCAGCATCACGTGCTAGTACCCAATAGTCGGCACGACCAACTGGCAACCAACGAATCCACGATGGTAAAAATGTGACCTTTAACTTACTGCCTGACTCATCAACAGGCTTAGCGATACCCTCAGAAGTAATACCAGAACCGTCTTTCTGTACGCATTTATTAGTGACTATGATACCTGAACCATCGGTTTTTTCCGTATAATTGGCGGTGACATTACTGGCACAATTGCGCTGAAAATACATGGGCAAACGACCTATCTCATACCATGTCCCTGCATACCTTTTTAGATCAACGCTATCCACTGTGGTCGGTGTACTTGCAGACTTATGAATGATGGCATTTGGCTTAATTGACAGTGTCTCTGTAGTGGTTCTATCAATAGTGGCGTTAGCAGTCATGTCAGCTTTAGCATTGACTGGTAGCGTCGCCGCATACGCTGAAAATGCAGCTAATGGTATGATAATAGCTAGAGCTATGCCCGTATGCTTGATAAGTCCATTCATAAATATACGCTCCGGTATTTCTTTGTATGATGAGTAAGTAGAGGTTGATGATGAATCAGTATTTTGCTTTGAATGGTGGTTCTGTCCAGATTCTTTTTCGCTCAGCTCTTGTGACCATTTATAATCGTTAGTGCAGCGTCCACTATCCTTGATACAGTAATCACTAACGAAATTACTGCTTTCGCTATGTTTTGAATCGCCATCTTTGTTATTGTTGCTGTTAGTCATAGCAGACTCTTTTGCCCGTAGTGGGCTCTTATCGGCGCTTTTATATCCAAAATAGTGATCTTGCGAAGACGTTTTTTTTGCCAGATGGGTAGAATATTGGTCATTTAGATTATCATGGTTGTAGCTAGCATCGTTGCTGGCATGACCTGTCTGCCGTGTACTATCCTCATTCAGATGATAGTGGCGCGACTGGGTAGTCTGCTTAGATTGAGAACCAGCTTCCTTTGTATCAGACCATGCTGATTGAGGTAACTTATTGGTTTTCATAGAGGTACCATTATTGATAGTGACTGTTAACTATTCTTCTTATATGCCCTATATGTACTCTCATCTTCTGTGCGTCTTCAACTTTTAAAAATATATTGAATGTAAAAGCTGGCGCTGTAAAAACCAAATATTATGAGAGGACTTAAGAGGTATATTGATAAGCAATTCGCTTATAAGAATATAGAGTAAGTACTCTTTGTTTAGGTGATATATATTAATGGCAGCTCGACTATTAAAACAGTGTCGCAATGTAGGAAAAAGCAACGGTTTGTAAGTAACTATGCGTTTATGCAGCAGAATAAATACCGAGTAAACACATAGTTACTGATTGGATAAATATATTAAAAATCAATTATTTGCCCTGATAGATGCCAATTAATGCCAATTCTGGTTCAGGACTGGTCAGCATTGGTGCCAACACTCCCTCTATTAGTTTTTTACTATTCAAAGAACTGTCGAATACCAGCAACACTGATACCACCATGCTCTAATACTTGATGAATCATCACAGGTGATAAACCACCCAAACCGATAATCGGCATGTCAGCCAATTGTGCCAATGCTGACCATGATTCCCAACCAAGTGGCACAGTATCAGGATGTGTATGGGTAACTAGTACAGGAGACAAAAAGGCGCCAATGACGGGCGGTAATTGCTGCTGTAACCGAGTATGAGCCAGTTTATTGGCAGCATCAATACTAGCGGCATCATGACAACTGACTATTAACGGATAATTTTTAGACAGCACTGTATCTTGTGTATCCTTCGACCATTGTAACAATGCGGTATGAGACAGATGATTGGCAACGATTGAATTGGCAGTGGTTGTATCTTTCATTGCTAGCGGCGCTTCAGTGGTTAGGGTCTGTCCATTGACATCACAAGGGACAATCGCCTTAATATCTGGACGCATATGCATCAACTGCGCTGCTATACTTTCTGAGCCAGCTGCCTTTATTCGAATATATACCCAAGCATTGGCTGTTAGCTTATTTTGATGAAAAGTCAGCCATGCGGCCATTGGATCAGGTGAGGCATCAAAATGCGTCAATGGATAGGTAATTGCTATCGTTGTTGGCACACTCAACCATTCGAGAATCGTCTGGTTAGCAGCGGGTAAATGATACTTTCCTGCTAATAAATCTGCCTTATTTACCCACGTTAGCGCCTGACCTTCTAGCCCATATTGGCGATGCTTATGCTCCTCATACTGCTGCGCAGTCAGCTCAACCTTATAAATCTGTAAACTGACCTGTTTATCACCATAATCATGATGTAGACGTCCAAGCTTGACCATCGTATTGTCACAAATCTCAATACCTGTCTCTTCAGCGACTTCCCGAATCAATGCCTGCTCGGCGTTTTCATTGGTTTCTATTTTGCCACCTACAAATTCATAGCGGTTGCCTTGATGCTGGGCGGCGTTTCTAAATCCAAGTAAATATTGGGCTTTATGATGAATGACCGCAACTGCCACGTTTACGATAAGTACTTTTTCGCTGTTAAATGAGCTATCAATGTGGTTGTCTGCTTCATTTGGCATCGGCGTCTCCTTTATTACTGTTTTTTTAAAGTGCGATTTGATTGGTTTATACTTTCAAAAAACCAAGTCGATTTAAAACCAACCTATTGATTTATAATAACAATTAGCTGATTTTTATTTATTTAAACCTCATTTACAAAAGTTGCTTTAGATAAGTTTACACAATGACTGCATTTTATTTTATCAATTACCTTGCAAAATCCTTCAATGTAAATGATAATTATTATCGTTAAAGATAGTTACTGTATCGCCATTACTATTCAGCCATTTTTTATCAAAAGGAATTTATTATGAGCATGGTTATCTCTCGTTACTTGAATTGCCGTGAAAACCGTTTACCAACTTTGCAATCACAACACTTATTTGCACTCACTAAAGAAGTGCGTATCGAGCATGAGGGTGAAGAGTATCGACTACGTTTGACACGTAATAATCGCTTAATCCTGACTAAATAGATTAATATCATTGATCATCAATATTAGGGCGTGTCCTCATTTTAAAAATGGTGATAAAAATGAGATAAATTGCCGTCAAACAAGGAAAATAGCTGACTAATATCGAGATATTAGTCAGCTATTTGACGCCGTTCAGCAAGATTTAGCCATTTTAAACCCATTTAGATGACTATCGATTGAATTAAGGACACCCCCTAGCCTATCTATAAAAAAACGCCTTCATTCAAAGGCGTTTTTTATTGGATAAAACGATGCGATTTAGAACTGCCAACTGTAAACCACATCCACCGCGTTTTCTGCCGCTGAGGTTGCCTCTACATAAATACGTCGAGTTAACTGATAACGAATAGATAAGCTATTTTGAGCATTAAACACCCCTACTCCGTAGCGTATATACAAGTCAGGCGTCACGTAACCGGTGACGTTGACGTTGGTGTCTTCACTACTACCTGAGGCATCAACGGTCAAGCTCTGAAAACCAAAAATCTGACCGATTTGATTGGTTAGATTGCGCGTGCCACTCAGTCCAAAGCTTAAGCCCGCGGCGGCTAGGTTATTCGTCACTTGCGATTTAAAGCCTTGCTCACTGATTTGGGTGGCGCCCTTGTTATTAATTCGACCTGTCACCAAAGCATTCATCGCCTGCTGTTGGGTCAAACCTGCATTATTAAAGACAATAATATTGGGGCTTTCTGTATTGCCTTTGACACGCACACCTACCGTTTTACCACTGATCGTTTTAACCGCCTCAATACTGAGGTTAGGTTTCATCACATCACCGTTGAAGCGCACTTGTCCGTAGTTAAGCTCTAGGTTCTGACCAAAAGCGTTGATATTGGTACGACGTGATACTTGCACCACCCCTTTCGCACGCATGACACCCGTGCCATTTTGAGTGATATTAATCGCACCAGCTAAAGGAATAACGGCACCAAAACCACGGAAGTTGATATCATCACCCAAGTCGACACCGATATCCGCATTGATTGACCAAGGTTTCGATATTGCCAATACCTCATCAATATTGCCAATGAGACGACGATCAAGAACTACTGCATCCTCGGTTTGAGTAATGATATCTTCGCTGGCTTCTGGCGGACGAATGGTCGCTGACGGTACGCTGACCGCCCCTTTAATATCGACATAACGATCGCCTGGACGCACGATGATATCAATATCAGGATTGATTTCTGCCACTAACAATGGTGGCTGAGTAATCACCAAACGCTCGCCGCTGACGCTAAGCTTGGCTTGGAGTTTTTGTTGCCAATTAACTGTCCCAGTCAAAACCCCTTTACCCGTACCACTGCTAAAGGTTCCATCAATAGTCGCTTGCGTACCACGAATTTTGGCGTCAGTATTTACATTGGTTAAATTAATGGGCAAATCAAGCATCGCAATACGGCCATTAGCAAGTTTCACATCGCCATAGAATTGCGGCTTATCTAATGTACCGCCCAATCCTCCTGCCATCGTGACATTGCCCTCTAGCACTCGCATACCTGGGAAGAAAGGCTTGAATATCGCAAGGTTAAGCTCATTCAATACCAAAGCGCCCGAAATTGGCTTAGGTGTCTTATAAGGATCAACGACCACTTCAGCATAGCCCCGCGCACCGCCACCAGTGTTAATATCGGTACGTAGTTTGATGCCCTCAGGGACGGACAGTGCAATCAATGAGACCCGCTTATAAGGCAGAGTGACGGGTAAACTATCACCATCTTGAATCAAACCGATTTTGCCGTTGTCTGAATACAGTGTGGTATTAATCGTCGGTGGACGACCACGTTGCCAGCCAACAATCGCCTTACCATTAATTTTGCCATGCCAGTCGATATCTTTGGGTAAAAAGACCGATAGTAATGACGTATCTAGATTTTGTAAGGCGATATTCACCTCACCTTTATCAGGTGACGCGATTAAGTTTTCACGTAAGCACACCTTGCCCGTTTGATCGGTGGCCTGCCAGCAGTGCGCTGCCAACTGTACTTTTAAATCGGTAGTATTGCCATTTTGATTGTTGGGTAAATTAACAATTAACTGCGCTGGCTGTAACTGATTTAAGGTCGCATATTTGGATTGAACACGGCCCTTACCGATGACGCCAGACCAGCTTAGTTTATCCCGATTGAAGCCGCCTTTAAGCCTTGCGCCAATCGTAAGCTGCTCATTGGCAACGTCAAGATTGACTACATGCGCCTGCTCAGTACCATTAAAGGTTGCTTTAACGCTTTTAAAACTCTGTCCAGCTGCATCTAAGCCTTCAGCGGTGATAATAAGTTGACTTGGGCTGTTTGCCAAATTGACCAGCTTACCGCGCACGCGACCTTGGCGCAAAATAAAGCCCGGCAGCGCAATCCGCTCACCAACCAAATCGATATAAATGGTTGGCAGCGCTTGTCCTGTTGGCTGTGATAAGGTCGCACCGCCAGTGACTTTGCCAGCCAATTTATCTGACAACTGATCCAGACTGGTGATATTAATTTTGGTTTGTAATTGCTTAGCATTGCCATTAGCAGTGACATAATTATCACCCCAACGTAGCACTAAATTATCCGCGTTTAAGCTGTCTATCAAGGCATTTACTTGCTTATATTGCGCCTGTGCATCTTGCGTTTGTAGACGCTTGAAATAGCTTGCCAAATCTTTTGGCAGACGCATCTTCGCCGCTAAGCTACCCTTGGCACTAAGCGGTTGACCCTTTAGCATACCTCTTAAATCAATTTTTTTGATATTAATGATTTGCTGCGAGTCACTCCAGCGCCCATCCGTATCGATAGTACCGGTGATAAGGCTTGGGGTATCTTTGAGGAAATAACCAATATTAAAACGATCCATCACTGCGTCAATATCCCATGCAATGCCTTGACGTACATCAACCGTCCCTTTGGCGTCAATACTGCCTGCCGCGCCCACATGACGGAAACGCTTGATACGAATCAGCTGATCATCACCACTGGCATCAATGGTCAGCTTGCCCGCTGGCAATTGCTCAGCATCTAGCACTCCATCAAAATTCACCGCAAAACGTTGCAGTTTGCCTGCGGTATTTTTACTATTCTTAGGCGCAGTTTGCCACTCGCCACTGGTTTTTAGATCACCAGTGATAATCGCTGGATTATTGGGTAAAAAATAACCCAAATTGAACTTGTCGAAGCGACCATCTATCGTCCAGCCGATATTTTTACGCAAATCGATGACGCCCTTGGCATTCACTGCGCCCGCTTCACCATTGTAATTGAGCTTACGAATACTAATAAACTTTGGCGTGCCAGCCGCATCAATAGATAGGCGTCCTTTTGGCACATCTGCAGTATCGACTTGTCCATTGAAGCGCGCATCGAACATAGACAGCTCGCCACCAACGATATCGATTTTGGCATCACCCGCACCCGTTATGCCAATAGCACGGCCATCTTGAGTCGCATCAAGTTGCGCCTGCAAGTCGGTATCGTTTAAGGTAATAATATGACGCTGACCACTAACGCCACCTTTAGTAATAGTCAATAAACGACCACGCGCGCTGACGCTACCGGTTAGGCGCTCAAGCGGCAAATCACTGCGATACTGTTTGGGTAATAACCCATTGGTACGCGCATCTATCTGCCATGTCAACGGACGCTTTTTATTTGCCAATTGAATCTGTCCAGTACCTGATAAGTCGCCCACGACCCCTTTATAGTTCAGGCGATTGATGTCGATGACATCCCCAGCTTTGCGCACGCGCACATCATAGTTGCCTTTAGGAGCGGCATTCAATTCATTAATGACTGCATTGGCATCTACTGATAACCGTGAGCCACGAATGATGACATCCGCCTGTCCACGCGGACTATCAATATTACCGATATTAGGCACATCGCGGCGGATTAGGTTTTGCCATTTGGCATCGATATACCAAGGCGCTACCTGTGTCGACTTCGCTGACGTTTTGCCTTGGACGATATTAGCATTCACATGCTCGCCATCACGTTGACGCAAATCTGCATCAAGCTCTATGTTACCAGCGCTGTTTTTCTGCTGATAATGTAGTGACAATCGACCATTCAGCTTTTGCGGTGCATATGCTTTGAAATCAGCATAGTCATCAGGAATAACGCGGCGAATATCAAAATTGCTACCTGTCGCTCGCACTTTTGCATCAAAGCTGTCTTGCCAATCTAAAATACCTTGCAGAATTAAATTTCCAGCTGGCACCTGAGCATCTAAGCGATCAATACGTAACTGACTGTTTGCAATGACGGCGCGACCTTGATAGTGACCAGACGGAATGTCTTTAGCCGTCAGCTCAGTATTGATACGCAGACGTATTTCAGAGATCACCCCTGTCGCGGTAGCAGTACCACTTTTTAAACGAATTTTTTGGCTTTCCGCATAAGGGATCAAAATATCATCCCATTGCAATTTTGCCTGGAATGGCGAGTCCTGATCCAAACCCTGTACAACAAAATCACCGCTCACATCGCTGTCATTGTAGCGACTACGAACTTTACCAACCGTACGTTTTAGCGTCCCTGTTGCCGTGATATTCAATGGGTCAACATAGGCTTTTTCTAGCGCACTGACTTCTGCAATCGCGCTTAAATCTAGCGGATAGTCGCCTTGTAAATCAATTTTACCTTGTAAGGCACTGATTTTGACGATATCAGCATATTGTAAATCGCCGCGACCAACCGTTACCATGCTACCGACCCATGTCAAATCACGGGCAACAATATCCTGCACAACGATTGGCTCTTTGGTCACTTGTTTATAAGTAATATTTTTTATTTTAGCGTGATCAAAGCGTAAGTTCACTGGTAGCTGTAACGTTTTATAATCGAACGGCTCACCCGTTGGTGGCTTGTTATTGATAATCTCAATGGTTTGTATGTCTGCATCACGCAGATGCACTTCTTTGGCAAATATGGCACGCCAGCCTATCTTGACATAAGCTTTATCAACCAATACTTCAAGGTCTTCAGTCGCCTTGATATCGATATCAGTGACCCAGATTCCATCACGTAAATTACCGCGACCATATTTAAAATCAATGCCCGTCTCAGCACTGACTTTCTCTAATATAAACTTCGTACCCGACTCTGTGCCCATTGCGTAAAAAAACACGGCAAACATGATGGCCAGCACAATTAAAATAAGCACCAGTAATTTGAGCAAAAATGACAGCGGATACCAACGTCTGACGGCACGAGCATCGCGCTGTGCTGGATCTTCATCTGGGGCGTTATTAGGCGGGGTATTTTTTGTCAGCATGACACTCAACTACGTTAAAGAATGGTCACCGGCAATCGGCACGATAAATAAGAAATACAACGGATATTACTAATAGCGTATATTGAACCTGTCTCAATTTCACTAACTGAGACGACTTAATAATGTTCAATACGCGCTAAATGATGTCACTACTGGATTACATGGCTATAAAGGCGAGCCAATAAAGAAATGCAGTCTAACGGGTATGCTTTCTTCTGTCACCCCAGCAGCCACATCAACTCGTACCACACCGACTGGCGATGCCCAGCGGATACCAACACCGACGCCGACCTTTGTCTCAGTCTCGAAGTTTTTGTCGTAAGCATTACCCACATCAGTGAAGAATGCCCCGCGGAATCCTGGTTTAAATTCATAATTATACTCTGCACTACCAACTGCGAGCACTTGCCCACCAGTCAAATAGCCCTTGTCGAGCGGTGACAAGCTCTCATAGTCATAGCCACGAATACTTTGGTCACCACCCGCAAAGAAGCGTAATTTATAAGGCACATCATAAAAATCATCTGCCCAGATGTAGCCTGTATTCAGACTGCCCAGCACTTGATGCTTTTGCTCATCGCCAAAACTATAAATGCCGCTGACACCCGCGCGAATGATTGCCATATTAGTGTCGCTAAGGGCTTTATCAGCCCCTGCTTCAAGCGAGTAATATTGACGCATACCGCGAGTCGGATTGGTCACGCTGTCTACGTCGGTTTTGTTCATACCATAACCAAATAGCAGCGCTTGCTGCTTAGGCTTAGAGGAAGTAAAGCGAATAGGTAGATCGTCCAACTCTGTTTCATCGACCCCAGTCTCTAGCTCATCTAAACGGTAATTAACAGAGTAGCTACGATTCCAGCCACTGTCACGGCGAATATTACGCGCCAATGCTGCTTTTAGCGTCGTAGTAGATAAGTCGAAGTTGCCTTCACCTTGGTCGATGACCTCTTCTTCATAGGTAAGACGTGCATCTAATTTATCGTTAAGTGGATGTTTCCAAGGTCGACTGGCATAAACAGCGACGTTTTTAGTAATTCTGGAAACCTCGGTCTCCGCACCGGCTTGATAGCCTTTACGATTGAGCAAATTATAGTCTATTTTTGCCGTCGCTCGCACGCCCGTATCTGTGCCGTAACCAAGACCTACTTGGGCATCGCGCGGCTTACTTGAAGAGACAAAAACATACAACGGTACTTTTTTACTTTCTGCCACTTGTTGCGGGGTTTTTCGACCAGCCAGCGTTGGTGGTACAAAGTTTTCATCAGTGATTAAGCTTTCTTCATCAGGGAATATTTTTTGCGCAATATTACTGATGCCGTCGCTTATCTTACCCAAAAGATTGTCCGCCTCTTGGTCTTTTTCATCCAATACACGGTCATTTGGTAAGCGGCTCAAACGCTCTGCTTTTTGTTTGATAGCTTGTAATTTATCAAGTGTTGCTGCATCAGCTTCAAAATCGATCGCCGCAATGTCGGCGGGATTGACTGTTTCACCGCTATTGGCAGTCGTATTACCCTCACTCTCTGCGTTATTTTCATCACCGTCATCAGCGCTATTGTCTTGATTAACACGGCTACTATTAGAAGCAGCTGAACTTTCAGCACCATTATTGCCCGCAATGTCTGAGGCGCCATCACTATTGATATCGTCGTCGAGTGTGCCGCTATCATTGGTAGGTGTGTTATCAAAAGCCAAAGTACTGGCTTCACTGCGTTCATCTGGCGGCAATATCGACTCAACGTTGACCGTATTAAAATAACGAGTCGCTGATAAGTCATTGCTAAACTCGGTCACCGCTGGACGATAAAAAGGATCACCGCGCTTAAAGTCAAACAACTGTTGTAATAGTGGCAACTCAACAGGTAGCTTGTCAGGATCTTGGGTTAAGGTGTTGGTTTCTTCATCGTATGTAAAAAACACAACGTCATCAAACTCATAACGATCACCAGTGTTGTAGACCAGCGACACATCTGCTGTATTATCTGGCAAGATAATATCAACGGATTTATTGAGCCAATATTGATCAAAATAGCCATAAGTATTACTCAGCGACTCAAGGGCCGCCTTGCTATCTTTATAAACACGGTGATTGAAGATATCACCGACTTGTGGCGGCAAGTCTTTTTCAAGTGCTATATATTCTGGTTGTTCACTGCCTTCACCGCGAATCTCAACAATACGGCTGTCCACACGTACCGGCTCGCCCAGCTCTTCGATAATGACATCGATCGTGTCAGCATTGCGCTGACGTAGGCGTAACGTAATATCATAGTAACCCACTGCTTGGGCTGCCTCTAATGCTGTTTGGCGCAGGCGTGGCAAGGCGGCCGTAAAGTCGGTAACTGACTGAACCGTCGTATCATCAAGGGCAGCCTTGATGTTTTTCATGGGCTGAACGTCATTATCCGCTTTGGTGAGCTTTGGCTTACCATTGACAGTACCTTCAGCGGTCGCTTGCCGTAGATAAATTGTAGTATCTACATGTGGTAATGCCATCACACCTGCATTGAATAAACGGTTATAAAGGCGTTTCACGATATTGCCTTTATTACGCGCCATTGGCTTGGGCTTACTAGCTTGTTCGATACTCTGGTTTATTCCCTGAGAGTCCGCTTGATAGTCTGGCAAGTAGTCATCAGGATTGATGATATCTGATGTTGTACCATCTTCATTGGTCTCATCACTGGCATTGGCAACAATCTCATTATCGAAAGTACCGGTTCCATCCACGCGCCCACTACTGACAGAGTCGCTAACATCGATCGGACGCGACATAACTTCAGCCGTCTGTGCACTTTCAGCGGCGCTCTCATTCCTACCCAATGTCTCAAGGTTGTTAGGAGTTGGCAGATTGGTCGCATCCAAATCCACATCTAAACCAATAGGCGGGGTTGCATCATCTAATGTAGCAATTGGCGCGTCAAAATCGCGATCGTTATTGCTGATATCATTATTGTTGTTACTGTAATTGTTATTAACGTTGGTACTATTAACGTCAGTACTGCTATTAACGTCCGTACTATTATTGATGTCATCAATATCTTGGGCATTCTGCATGTCCATCGCAGCCAGCTCACGATCAATCTCCTCGGGCGTCATCATCTGATAACCCTGCTGCTGTATGGCTGCGGCTTGTTGCAACAAGTCATCATTGGCGCTATTGGAAAGATCGAGCTGAGCATCATTTGCGCCAGCCATATTATCCATGGCATTTGCCTGAGAATTGGCCATACCCTGAGACTGAGCAGCTGGTTTTTTAGCGCTTTTATCTTGAGCATCAGACTTCTTAATGCCTAGGCTTTGTTCGCTGTACTCATCCAATACTGACTGATCGATAATGCCCTGCTCTACTGCCTTTTTTAGGCGCAATGCATCCAAAGCGATATCGAGCTGAGTATCATCATCTGACAGTGTGGTCGATTGAGTTCTGGTTGGTTGAATGTTTGATTGATCGACAGCTATTTGATTGCTCGTAGGTGGTTTAGGAGAACTGACATTATTTGTGGTATCAGCCAATGCAGCAGGTGCCATACCGAAACCCACCAGGCTGGTCGCTAGCGCAGTGAAAAGTGCTGAGCGCGTAAAATGAATGCGCGGCGCATTGCTATGAATTGTCACAGCTGCTGTACGACGTGTTTTTTGAAAACGGTCACTCTGAAAATCTTGAATTTTAATATCCTCTCGAACATTATCCGTATCACACTGCATCATCGATACATTGCGCGCGAGCGTTGAAGGCTGGTGTTTCATGTGTATTTCCTATCACCTCACGCGGCACAATATTATGAACGATAACAATCGCCTAGTCTTACCGGTGAATAAACTTATAGCAGTTGGCTGAATTATGGTTTACTGTCTTGCTTTAGATAATGACCGTTTATAACGCAAACCTTGGTGTCAGATTAGCACCATGTTTTTATCAAGATATGGACATGCGTGAGTGGTACAAGCCTTTGCCATCACTCACACCTCGCGACGCAACCATGCAAAATTTACAAATCATAACTTAGATAATTATGAAATCATAGCGTCGCGCGCATGTATTTTTACCAAAGCCTTGCTATTATACGGCTTAATATTGATAAAACCTATGCTATATTTCGATAAGTTTTTGATACTGTTAATAATTATATCGATAATTACTTTCACTTTAAAAGCGGTATTCAGCGCTTTTCTTTGATCTAGCAACCGCGACCCGTCTGTAGGAATTTTCATGGCCAATCAGTTTCAATTATTTAAGCACCGCCGTTTTAGCGCCATGTTTTTTACCCAGTTTTTGGGCGCGTTTAATGACAATATTTTTAAGCAAGCGCTCATACTGGTTTTGACTTACACCGCTGCGAGTCAGTTGGGCATGGAAGTCAGTATTTTGAATAACTTGGCCGCGATGTTGTTTATTTTACCTTACTTTTTGTTTTCTGCACTGGCAGGACAAATCGCGGATAAATTTGAAAAATCAAAACTCACACGATTGATTAAGCTGCTTGAGTTCGTAATTATGGTAATTGCGGCAGTAGGGTTCGTGTTTGAATGGTATGCATTGTTATTTGTTGCGTTGTTTCTCATGGGTACTCAATCTACTTTTTTCGGGCCTATTAAATACGCCTACTTACCACAAGCAATGAAAGAAGATGAATTGGTTGGTGCTAATGGTTTGTTTCAAATGGGGACATCGTTAGCAATCTTGCTCGGTATGATTATCGCGGGTGTTTTAACCCAGATAGCGCAGCCGCTCTATTGGATAAGTGTGACCGTATTGGTCATCGCCGTATTGGGTTATTTTGTCGCACGATTAATACCCCACATGCCAGCGATGCAGCCAAACCTAAAAATCAACTGGAACATTGTGACCACTAGTGTGGCGACGGTGCGCTACTTATATTCATTGCCTTTTTTATTCTTTGTCATCCTTGGTAATAGCTGGTTTTGGTTTTATGGCGCGACGTTTTTGACCCAAACGCCAGAATTCAGCAAGGTCATCTTACATGGTGATGAATCAGTGGTTATTTTCCTATTAACCTTGTTTTCTGTTGGTGTGTCGATTGGCTCATTATTATGCAAATCGCTAACCAAAAACCAAGTCAGCTTACGTCTTTTGCCCTTTGGTATCGCCGGCTTAAGTATTTTTGCAATTGATTTGTATTTTTCACTGTCAAGTCTCAACATCAATGTGAATAATGCGACTCTGTTTGGCATCAGTGAGTTATTTGCGGTGAGTGGCAGCTGGCGCGTGTTTGCTGATTTATTCTTTTTGGGCTTTAGCGGCGGTTTATACATCGTACCGTTATATGCCTCTATGCAAGCCTATGCACCCAAGAGCCACCGCGCGCGCGTCGTTGGTGCCAACAATATCTTTAACGCGATATTTATGGTCACCTCAGCGATTTTCTCTATCGTTATCTTGAACGCTTTGGGATTCAATTTACCTCAGCTGTTTTTGGTGACAGGACTCATAAACATTGCCTTCGGTGCCTTTTTATACAGTAAACTCAATAAGCATATTAAAAATGCGGTCATCCAAACGCATGATGAAGTGGCTCCATAAGTAAGATTGACATGCTGCTATAGCAATCGGTGTGTTATCAAATGGATAATATTGGTGCTGATAATTTAGATTGTTTGCTATAGTAATACCTATGCGTTAATCACTATCATTATTTTAGAAAAACAGATAATGTTTTTAGAAGAACAGATAAGTTTAATTTTTTGATCGTATTTAAGCCATCAGGAGTGAATCATGGCCCTGCGTCCCTTATCCAAAGTCGACCAATTGTTACTTGGGGTCGATAAGGCATTACGAGCTGTCGTACCACATTCAAACCCTAGCACTCGTCCACTACCAGTCAGCAGTGACGAGATTCCTGAGCTCACAATCACCGAGGCGCGACATGTCGCAGGATTGATGCGTATCAATCATACTGGTGAAGTATGCGCGCAAGGTCTGTATCATGGTCAAGCATTTGCCGCCAAAGACAGTGGCGTCAAGCAAGCCATGCAGCAATCAGCCGAAGAAGAGGTCGATCATCTGGTCTGGTGCGAGACGCGATTAGACGAGCTTGGCAGTCATGCCAGTGTCTTTACGCCATTATGGTATGGCATGTCTTTCGGTCTTGGCGCAGTCGCGGGTGCCATCTCTAATGAATTTAGTTTGGGATTCGTCGCCGAGACAGAAGCTCAAGTCAGCGAACATTTACAAGACCATATCACCCAATTACCAGAGCACGATAAACGCTCAAAAGAGATACTGGCACAAATGGATATTGAAGAGTTGCATCATCGTGAGCTGGCATTAGCAAGTGGCGGCGCAGCGTTATCACCACCTGTACGTCATACTATGCGCTGGATGGCCAATCGCATGAAAGCCACGGCATATCACTTATAATTGCCATCTTTGATAGCAGATTTTGAGCAATAGATTGTGATGGTAAGTTCGTTGTGATGGTAAGTGCAGTGCGCTTTATTATTGATATTGCTCTCATTTACCCTGCTGTCGCTGGCATGACGTACACGCTATCGCGTTACTATTAACAATCCTACTACTGATAGCGCTCAGCTGAATTTGTTAGGGTATTAAAAATTTGTATGATTTTGCCGCAAAGACATGAGCTAATAACCATTCAATTGCTAAATAACAACTAAATAAATTAAGGTAACGATTTTTATGAAAGCCATCAACCAATCGACTCTCTCTGCCCGTTCGTCTAGCAAGTCGCCTAAACTGGCAACTCTGACAGCACTGGCAACAGCTTGTGCCATGCTATTATCAGCGCCTGTCAATGCGGCTGAAACCAATGCGGCAACAGATGCTGCAAAGACCGATACTACTGCCACATCGGTGCCTAGCGCTATGGATTCTAGCAAACGTGTGATTCGCCTTGCTCGACCGACTGCGGCTAGTACAGCACAAGAGGGTACTCCATCCACTTTACCTACTGCGGCGGTGACAGCCAATACTCAACCAACTGACCTTCAAAGCACTAGCGTTCCACAAAGCGCTCCTTTGCCAAATAATGCTCAGCCGTATCGTGCGCCAATGAGTACATTGCAACCACAAGATGTTGTACCAGCACCAAAAATACCTGAGTTCACTGGCACCACTCGAGTTTATGAGCCTGGTCCACTGACCGCTACTGGTGTCGACCTGCGTAGTGGTCAGCTTGCCAATATACCAACGCCGCAAGTGCAATTGTCAGACGTAAGCTTTGTACCGACTGTGTTGATTCCTCAGCAAAACGGTAATAACAACGATCAGCTAGATGTGAGCTTGCTTGATGACTTCATCGAAGACGTCTCACCTAATGCTCGTCATTATCCACCAAACTTTCCTAACCGCTCACAGCGCCATTATACGCGTGAAAAAATCAAAGTATTGGCTGAATGGATACAGCCTTATGCTGAATCAACAAACGCCTCTTATGATGTATTGATTCGTGCCGCTAAACTTAATGGCATGGGACGTAACTTAGATTTGGGATCAGACTATACGATACGTGGTGGAAAATATGTTGACCGTGCCATTAAACTGCAACCTAATAGCGGCGAAGCCAACTTCTTATATGGCATGATGTTGTCAGAAGGCGGCGGCTTCAAAGAAGGTCAAAAATACCTAGACCGCGCAGTGTCTCTTGGCTATACCGAAGCAGAGCAAAGCTTGGCACAGTCAGACTTGTTAAGTGATCGCCGCGATAATGCACTAGAGCGCTTACGTCGGCTCGAACAGAAAAACCCTAACAATGACATCATTCGTCAGCAAATCAAACTTATTGAAGAGGGTAAATTCTACATTTGGGATATACCTGCGCCTGACATCAATGTTAAGCCTAGTGCTTAACATTGATTGGGTTTTTAAATGTCATTAAGTGAATTTAACAAATACCATGATTGCTCCATAAGCTAGATTGACTCGACTAAGCCCCTGACTGTATATCGAAATTACTTCAATATAGAGTCAGGGGCTTTTTTATGTCTAGCGAAATTCCATTGAACCCAACTTGCTGTCTACCTTATTTAAATGCGTGTTCGATTCGATTATCGAAGTTTAAACCGTATTTTTGAAATTTAAATAAAATAGTTTAATGCGAAAAGTTACGCTACACTTCTTCTTATAAATTACTGACTCAATCATGCTTTTACGACTAACTGGACTCACCTATGACTTTCGCTAGCCCTATCAAAAATATGGTGACGCATGCTAAGAAAACCCCATTTTCAATCACATCAGTCGCCTTGATAGCCGCGGTAGCATTACTACCTGCGTGCAGTACGGTATCAGTGAATAAGCAAGCGTCAGCGAAGACGATTACTGCGCAGCGCGGTAATATCGTCACCACCAAAAAATTAAGCAGTGATACGGCATCAGCGCTCTTATCGGCAGGGCTCAATGAGCAAGCCTGTATGCAGCAGTTTGATTTATGCCTCACTCAGCTTACTGACAGTATTTTGAATGAACACTACCGTCCTGCTTTGGCAGTTTTTGCAGAGTTACACTACGCAAAAGCGCGACAGCTTTCTGCCTCTCAGGACTGCCGCAATGCGCTGGCTCGCCCGCCACTTGATCCTTATTATGCCAATGCACCTTTAGAAGATACAGAAGCTAAAGTCCAGCAAGAAAACACCAATCGCTGTCTAACAGGTTATCAAGAACGATTATTCGATGCTATCAAATCCAGTTATACCTATTTATTTTATGACAGTTTGACGCATGATTTTGAGGGCGCAGATCAAGACAAAAGCCCCTCTCAGGCACAGAATCGTATTCCAAATGACACCGATATTCAGACCCAAGACATCTATAATGCCGCCAGTAATGATGTGATAACCCAGCTTTATAGATCAACCAACGGCTCAAATAAATTGATGGGCGGCACCAAAGTAGATTATTTACCCACATCCGCTAGCAATCTTAATGACAGTAGCCAAGCCGCGATTGCCAATTATTCACCGCTCAAAGGTAAACCTACTGATCAAGTCAACGTCATGAAAATACAAATTGATGATTATGATCTTGGTGTTTATTTGCCTAATGAAAATAACTATTTGCAAAATGCACATAAGCAGACCTCTGCACTAGCAGACTTGGTTTCCACTTACGAATTACGCCTCTCTGGGCTTAACTCAATCAGCAAACGTCCAGGCTTAGGTATCAGCTTGGTGGCCTCACTGGATGACCGCTATACCACCACGATTCGCCAATTATTAGTGTCATCATTGTCAGGTCGATTGACCAATGAAAAAGATGGAGACACAGATGAGAGCAAGCCAAGTTCGCGTATATACCCTACTGGACATTTGCTATTAACAGGATTGATTGAACCAAGCGGCGATAGCGTACTGGATGTACTAAGCAGTCGCAAACTCGATATTCATTTATACAACCCATACCAAAGCGAAAGCGTTAATATCCTTAATAGTGACTATCCACTGGCGGCTAACTTTTCTGCAGGTTATGGCTTGTGGCTGTCTGAGAACCAGCTAGATGGCGTCGGTTATCTCAATTTAATCACTCGCCAGCCAGAGGCCAGACTGCCCAAATTATTCATGCTTGAGCCTTATGATCCCAATAAGCGTGTCCTGATTATGCTGCATGGTTTGGCTTCTAGCCCTGCCACTTGGGTCAATTTAACCAACGATATTCTCAACGACGATAAGTTGCGTGATAACTATCAAGTGTGGCAGATATTCTATCCAACCAATTTGCCCATTTTAGAAAACCGTTATCAAATACAACAGTTAATCAACAGCACCTACGAGCAAACTGATCCTAAAGGACAAAATCGCGCCAGCAAAAACAGCGTGATTATCAGTCATAGCATGGGTGCCATTATCGCCCGCATGATGCTATCTGATGAGAACTTGGTCGATGACCTAGATCGATTAGACGATCAAAATGTGCTGTCTGACAGTGAAAAACGTAAGATTCGTGACGCACTTAAAGCATCATTTGGTGAAGATCAGCTAAAAGAACGCTTTGAGCTAAAAGCCTTACCCCAAGTAGATACGGCTGTCTTTTTATCAGCGCCTTTTCGCGGAACTGACTATGCAGATCGCTGGTTCACTCGGGCACTGCGCCGTATTGTCTATTTGCCAGTCGGTTTGGTAAAAACTGTCACGGACAACTTGGCAACTATTGCCACACAAGGTGATTTGGCACAAAATCCTTTGGGTGCGTTATATTTACAAAATGGCGCAAGTCAGCTGAGCGACAAATCCTCTTTTATACAGCTGACGAAAGACATCACCATCAATGATCGTGTGACCTATCACTCTATCATTGCCAATAATGATGCCGATATTACTAAAGGATTGGCGCAAATGCAGCCAGCCGGTGCAAAGGTTGATTTATCGCAAGCAGTAGAAGAAGACACCAAAGATGAGACAGGCGGTACCAGTAGCTCTTCTGATAACTCAAAGCTATCTGCCCAACCGCTAGTTGCAGCCGTCACCGTCAATGAAGATATCAGCCAAGCACTAACTGAACGTCTCTCAGATGGTATTGTTCCTTATACCAGTGCTCATCTTGATGGCGCAGCCTCTGAGACGATTATCAGCGGTGGTCATAGCATTCAAACTAACCCGCAAACTATTTTGACATTGCGCCAGATTTTACACAAACAATTACAGGAATGATGATTGCTTGTGTCATATAGCACTGCACTGGTCTTTGCACTTTAAAATTAAGAGTAAAGCAGATGGCTTTGCAACTTTGTACTCTGTTGGATATTTGTGCCTATACTAGTACACAAATAAAACATTACTGTTATTAAGGTGAACTTGATAACACCTTGTTTTCCCAAGCGATTAGTCTGATATATTTGGGTTTATCTCAGCAGTTTTTAATGACTAACAGGTATGCGACCAATCTGTTGCGCAGCTTGCGTGTGTATCGAGGGAAGCGCATAATATATTGACAGCACCTGACAGTAATGTATTAATTTATAGGGATATAAATTACTTAATTCAGCTAAACAGTCGTTAGCTTAGCCGCACTCTATCCCTAAGATTGCTCGCTAATCAACACTGAGCCATTGCCCGTACTATTTTTTACCTTAATCTATAGACGATTGCGGGCAGTTACTTGAGCGTTTTATGGAAGCCAGCGCTATTCAGCTAACAGATAAGGGTAACCGTTTATGTTCGCTACGTTTATGATTGACCAGCTCGATGCGCTGATGCTCGCGCGTATCCAATTCGCTTTTGTTATCTCGTTTCATATTGTCTTTCCCGCCTTTTCTATCGGACTTGCCAGCTGGTTAACGGTGCTTGAATTCCGTTGGCTCAAAACAGGCGAGCCTATCTATGCTGAAGTCTACAAGCATTGGGTCAAAATATTTGCCGTGGTATTCGGTATGGGCGTGGTATCCGGTGTAGTAATGTCCTACCAGTTCGGTACTAACTGGGCGGTCTTTTCTGACAAAGCCGGTAACGTCTTGGGCCCCCTACTCGCCTACGAAGTATTGACCGCGTTTTTCTTAGAAGCGTCTTTTTTAGGTATTATGCTGTTTGGTTGGGGGCGCGTGAGCAAACGTATGCACTTTGCTTCCACTGCCATTGTCGCCATTGGTACACTGATTTCAGGCTTTTGGATTTTAGCCGCCAACAGCTTTATGCAGACGCCGCAAGGCTTTATGATGGGCGCAGATGGTCTTTTATATCCTACCAACTGGCTTGAGATCATCTTTAGCCCTTCATTCCCTTACCGCTATGCTCATATGATGACAGCGGCATTCTTGACGACTGCCTTTGTCATTGGCGGGGTTGGTGCTTATTATATTCAATCTAAAAAGCATACTGAACACCGTCAACATGGTCGTGTCATGCTAGGTATGGCCATGATTATGGCGATATTTGTCGCACCCGCTCAAGTATTGATTGGCGATGAGCATGGTCTAAACACTTTAGAGCATCAGCCAGCCAAAGTCGCAGCGATGGAAGGTATTTGGGAGGATGAGCGCGGCGCAGCGTTACGCTTATTCGCTATTCCTGACCAAGAAAACCAAACCAATAAATATGAAATAAGTATCCCCTATGTTTCAGGTTTGATTCTTACCCATTCGTTAGATGGGGAAGTAAAAGGTCTAAAAAACTGGGCACCTGAAGACCAACCACCGGTGATGATTGTATTCTGGGCATTTCGCATCATGGTTGGTATTGGCATGTTAATGGTGCTGGTCGGCTTATTTAGTCTCTATAAATACTTTAAAAAGCAGCAGTATAATCCCGAAAGTGTCTGGTTCCACCGTGCTTGGATGATGATGACCCCACTTGGCTTTATCGCATTATTGGCGGGCTGGTTTGTGACCGAGACAGGACGTCAACCGTGGACTGTATATGGTGTGATACGCACCGCAGAAAGTATGTCACCGCTCGCAGCACAACAAGTGGCAACCACGTTGATTGGTTTTATTGTCCTCTATATATTTGTCTTCGGTGCAGGCAGTTTTTATATTCTACGCTTGATCGCTCAAGGGCCAAAACCGTACGAAGATCCTGCCGATGATAACTTCTATGAGCACTCAGTGACCGAAAGCCAAGGTCGTGCGCTCAGTGGCGATAGCAATCCTGCTAAGAGTACTGAAGAAGATATAGATACTCCTGCAAACGACGTCGATGATGGAGGGTTACGCTAATGTTTAACTACGGTGATGTATTAGACTTACCTTTAATTTGGGGCGGACTGATCGCTCTATCCGTCTTTATCTATGTATTGCTTGATGGCTTTGATTTGGGCTGTGGCATTTTGTTTCCCTTTGCTGGCTCAGATAAAAACCGTAGCCGCATCATGAACTCTATTGCCCCGTTTTGGGATGGTAACGAGACTTGGCTAGTATTGGGCGGTGGCGGCTTGTTCGCTGCTTTCCCAGTGGCTTATGGCATCATTATGACGGGGCTTTATCTGCCTGTTACTTTTATGCTATTCGGTCTAATAATGCGCGGTGTGGCATTTGAATTTCGCTTCAAAGCATCTTCACGTCGTCACGTATGGGACACTTTCTTTTTTGTTGGTTCAGTCGTTGCTACATTCTCTCAAGGTATTATGCTTGGGGCGCTTGTACAAGGTCTTGAGGCAAGCAACCGCCTATATACTGGTGGGCCATTTGACTGGCTCACACCTTTCTCGATCGTCTGCGGCTTTGCCATGATTATTGGTTACGCCTTACTTGGCTCTACATGGCTCATTATCAAAACTGAGCATACCCTACAAGTCTGGGCACGCAAAGTGTCTGGCTGGATGCTGTCTGCTTTGGTAGTGGCAATGATCGTCGTCACAGCGTTTATGTATTTTTCAGACATTAATGCCCTCGAAGGCTGGTTTGGCTTTCCAGGTCTATTATATCTAGCGCCTATGCCAATTATAGTTTTACTATTATTTTTCTTGATGCGTAAAGACTTAAGTGGCGAGCGCGAATATCGTCCTTTCTTGTTGACTGTGGCACTGTTTTTGATGGGCTATATCGGGGTTTGTTTCGCCATGTTCCCATACATCGTACCGTATCAGATGACGATTTATGAGGCAGCCGCAGCTGACACCTCACTATCCTTTATGTTAGTTGGTGCCGTTATAATGCTACCGATTATCCTGAGTTATACCGCTTTTGCCTATTACACCTTTAAGGGTAAAACTGGACATGAGCATATGTACTAAGGGTAAACAAAGGATATAAAAATGTGGCTACTGCAAATATTAGCAGTGGCTACACTTTTTAAAGCGCATTAACATGTAGTAGGAGGCGAGCATGAAGAAGCTCAGTAAGAAACAGTCACAATGGGCATGGTTCATTGGGCTATATATAGCAGGGTTTGCAGTTATTTTTACGATTGCTCAATTAATCAAGTTGGCTATGGGTATCTAGTAGTCATTTGCAGCCCACTTAGTCATGGCTATATCACATAAAAAAGCAGCGCCGATTCATCGACGCTGCTTTTTTATGTGATTACTTATATAAGACTAATAAGAATTAGGCATCTTAATCTAAGCCCTTTATTATAAACACCATAGTCTAAACGCCATAATCTAAGCGCCTTGATGGTGATCAACACTGTTACTTTTGATAAATTCATTTACCTGCGCCAAGCGTTCAGGCGTGCCCACATCTATCCAATTATCAGAAATTATTTCAGCCGTGATTTGGAACTTTATCATCGCTTGCTTGAGCAATGGTGCCAACGCCGCTGGCTGACCTGATATCAGCCCATCGACCAATCGTGGTGACATCACACTAATGCCAGCAAAGGTGTATTTGTCTGCATCACCAATCGGCTGCTCGCTGGCTAAACCATTATTGATCGCAAAATCACCGCCGTTATTATGCTCTGGATTGTCAATCAATAACAGATGTGCGCGCTGATCTGCGCCAAGCTTATAATCTCGCAACTGCGCAAAATCATAGGTCGTCCATACATCTGAGTTCACTAAGATAAATGGCTCGTCGCGCAGCTTGCCAGTTTGTAACGCTTGAAAAATACCACCTGCGGTCTCTAGAGGCTCATCATCCTCTACTGACCAATGCAATTTAACACCGTATTGACTGCCATCACCCAGTGTATCCATCAGCTTATCAGCCAGCCATGACGCATTAATGGTGATATCAGTGATACCAGCTGCTTGTAGCGCTTTAATGTGCCAGACGATAAGCGGCTGTCCACCCACCTCTACCAGAGGTTTGGGCGTATCAAGTGTTAACGGACGCAGACGCGTGCCCTTACCAGCAGCCAAAATCATTGCTTGGGTAATCATTGCTCGGTCAATCTCAGACATGTGCGCTCCTTTTTTTATTTTATGGGATTATACATTCAGATTAAAACTTGCTAATGTTTTAACGTCACTTATCAAATGAGCATTACTTATCAGATGAGCATTCGCGTCAAATAAAGCTCGCAAGTGCTTCGTTCTAAATATATTGCTGTACGAACTTACTTTGATAAGCTGGCAGTATATTATCCCTGAGACTCTCATTAAACGGCGCTACTGCTTGTTGCATATGCGGTCTACCGTGCGCCTCTAACCATTCTAACTCGAACATTAAATCACGCATCACCTTAGGAATATCCGCCAAATAGCGGTCTTTACCATCTCTCTCAGACAAGCGAATAAAAATTCCCAACACTTTTAGATGGCGCTGCACGCCCATGACATTTATATCGTTTTCGAGCTGCTCTATGCTATCTGCCGTAGTCAAGCCTGCCTGCTTTTGCAACTGCCAAAAATCATTAATCCATGCAGAGACTTGGCTCTCTGGCCATTCTACATAAGCATCTCGCAGCAATGACACCAAATCATAAGTATAAGAGCCGATGACGGCGTCTTGAAAGTCAATCACGCCTAAGCGCGAGCGATCCGCTTGGTCCTGCATCAAATTGCGACTGTGATAATCACGATGGACGATGACTTGTGGTTGCTGCAAAATCTCTTTTATTAAGGCTTCTTTTAAAGTATTCCATAATGCTTTATCAAGCTCGACACCGATATAAGGTATAAACCAATCGCTGAATAAATCCATCTCACGATCTAATAACTCGGTATCATAATCTGGCAGTTGATGTTGCGACTTGGCTGTTTCAACTGGCACGGTCTGTAGCGCGACCAACGTCTGCATTGCCAACTGATAATGCTCATCTATCTGCGCAGGCGTCGCATCAACGAGCAGATGGGCGAACTCTACCGCACCAAAATCCTGTAACACCAAAAATCCTTTCGTCACGTCTTGCGCGATGAGCGTCGGCACATTGATCGCCGGTGCCATCAGCTTAGTCACATTGATAAACTGGCGCATGGCGTCTTGTTCGTCCGCTGAATCCATGACAATATAATGTGCGACTGTCGTGTCATTACTGTCTGACAGCTGGATTCTATGGTATTGGCGAGCACTTGCGTCACCGGGTAGACTATCGAGTTGGAACGTTTGACCAGCAAATACTTGCTGCAACCAGCTCTCTAATTGTTGTAGACGGCTATTGAGTTTGGTATCGATCATATTAGGCTCTAAAAGTATTTTATCAGTCATAATGGGCATCGCAGGTTAAATATAAGTTATAAACAATTAAAGTAGTGATAAGTCAGGCAAAACCTTGTTAAAATAGCAACGTCTTGAGCCAAAAAAACTGCGATAGCAGGCGTATTGGGATATCATTCGACATCTAGCGCTGAGCATAACCTCAGCAACCATTCAAAAAACAGCTTGGCTATATTATAAATTTTGGTAAATAGTGTAGCTGATTTGGTTTTTTTTGACTATGATTAGTCGTCATTATATGTAAAACAGCCAAATTCTTAAGATAGCATTATCAATCAGTGATTTTTTAGTCGTTTATTAACCGCCATACATGATTAATAATATGGTTACTAAATTCAGTATCGCAATTCAATAGGCTCTGCAATCATAGGTGTGCCCTTGTTATATTCTCCGCTTTACCAAAGCATCCGTTTGATCTTATTTGGTGCCTTAGGCTTGTCCAGCCTAACCGTTAGTGCTGCGCCCAGCAATGCTGACACACAGCAAACTGAGTCGCTAATCACTGACAGTAGCACCCGCTATATCTCTGATGTTACACCTGATGCCAATCGCAGTAGCGTCCAAAAAGACAGCGACTATAATGATATCCGCTATCAAAATAGCAATAATCAAAAGACTGACTTTCAGCGTAATACGTCTCAAAAGGCTGCTACTGATGACAATGCGTCAGACAATAGTTTTGACAATACTTTTAATGAAAGCGCTTTTAATGAAAGCACCTTCAACGACAGCATCTCTAATGAGAATGCTACTAATGAAAGTCCTTTAGACAACCGCCCTCTAGAAATTACCGCCATCAACGAGAGTGATGATAAAGGTTTTGTACCAGCATCAGATACGATTGCGACCACTCAGAACAATAGCACTGCCCAGCTTGCTGAAACCACTGCACCTAAAGCCGCACAGAAGACTGGTAAAGTTGATGTGAGTGATGAAAGTATTCAAGATAGTCTGATGCGTTTAGCAGAATTTTATGAGCTGACACCTGATACAGATGCCTCAACGTTAAACAATGGTGATAATGCTAACCAAAATGTCATTCAAAACGAGCTAACACCTACCCCGCAAACCATTCCAAAAGTGGGTAAAAACTTACAGTTATTACCGAATGCTGTAGATAGCGCCCAACGCTGCGAAGGTCAATGGGTTTATCCAAAGAGCAACCCCAACTATCAACGCGCGGTCAATGAGGCAGGAGCAACCAATGGGCAGCCTGCGCCAAACTTAAATGGTCTCCCGAATAATCAAGCGCCGCTGTTTTCAGAATCAGATTATGGTTATTATGACAATGTCGACTATGCAGAGCTGTCGGGCAATGTCATCATCAATCAGGGTACCCAGCAGATAGAAGCAGAAAAAGTCTTGTTAGATTTGAGCAATGGCGTTGCCGCCGCTCAAGGCAAAGTCATGTTTACTGACCAAGCGACAGGTCAGCAAGTATTACGCAGCAACGCACTAGATAGCAATGCAACAAACCGCTCATCGAATAACCCCCAAGCCAATTTCACTGAGAAAGCATCAAAAGACGGGCTTATTGGGGTCGCCGATAGTTTAAATTATAATACTGAAACTGGACAGTCGACAGCCAATGATGTGGCTTTTGCTAGTGTAGAACTGCAAGCTCATGGTTATGCCAAGCGCTTGAACAGACCGAATGACAGTCAATATGAGCTAGATGACGTCATGTTTAGTACCTGTCCACCAACCAATCGTAAATGGCAGTTTGATGCCAAAAGCATTGATTTGGATACCGATACAGGTCGCGGCGAAGCCTATAACACTACTTTCCGTATCGCTGACGTGCCTGTGTTCTATTTGCCTTATTTCAACTTCCCGATTGATAATCGTCGCACCAGTGGTTTTTTATTGCCGAATGCCAGTATCAGTAGTGAAAGCGGTCTTGAGGTTGATATACCCTACTATTTCAATTTGGCACCCAATTATGATGCCACGCTCAATACCCATATTTATACCGATCGTAATCCTATGGTGTCAGGCGAGTTTCGCTATCTGACCGAAAGTTATGGCGAAGGTATTTTTAATGGTTCATATTTGCCTAATGACAAAGAGTACAATGACGAAGACCGCTCTAGCTTCTTTTATGATCATTATTGGTCATCTAAGAGCATTCCACGCTTAAGCGGTGATGCAAAATACAGCTATGTGTCAGATTCAGATTACCTCAATGATTTTGACACGCTGGGTCTATCAGACAGCACCATAAACTTACCACGCCGTGCGCGTGTCAATTATTATAATGACTATGTTGATGGTGAATTAAAGGTAGAAACCTTTCAAACTCTAGACGCTTTTACCAGTAATGGTAAACCCTTAGAAGACAAAGATAAACCTTATTCAAGATTGCCGCAGCTCAAGCTCGATTATCGACTGCCTTGGGCGAAGAGCTTCGATATCACTGGTGTACATGATTCCGCTTATTTCAAAAAATCCATCGACGATGGCTCTGAGAATGAAAAAAGTGGCGGGCGAATTTATAATAAACTCAGCGCCGTTTATCCAATGGAAAAATCTTGGGGTTATATCAAGCCCAAACTGAGCTTACAACATCTCTATACTTCTTATGACGAGGACAGCTTAGCCGACAACCAGTTGAGTGATAAAGACGGTAGCCAGTCGGTATTTGTACCTCAAGCCAGTATCGATGCAGGTCTGAATTTCTATCAAGCAGGCTCGCCTTTTGGCGCATTCGACGATACCATGGGTGGCTATCGCTTGCTAAGCCCACGATTGAAATACACCTACTCGCCATATGAAGACCAAAACGATATTCCGAACTTTAATACGCGTATTGCCTCTATTAACTATGAACAGCTGTTTTCTGACAGTTGGTTCTTAGGGCATGATCGCTTGCAAGATTTGCATTCGATTACTCCTGGTATCAATTATCGTTACATCGACGCAACGGGTGTGACACGTTTTGATGGTAGCATTGCAGAGCAGTTTTATATCGATAATGGACGTGTTACGCTTGATGATCAGCAACCTGTCTTCACCTCTTCATCTTCAGGGATGGTTTGGGATACCAGCACGCAACCTTACAACAACTTTTGGGTTGATGTTAGTGGCGCACTGACCAATGATTATGATTTAAATTATATTACGACTGAGCTGCGTTATCAGCCGTCTGACAACAGCTTGTTTAATGTTGGATTTGTCAAACGTCAACGTGATGAAAACACCGATCAGCTGCCACTCTCTGCTTTTACCGCATCGGCTGTCTTTCCAATCAATAACAGCTGGCGAATCTTGGCTCAAGGTCAATACGATTACAATCGTGATAAAGTCCTTGATTCGTTGGTCGGCGTTGATTACGAAGATTGCTGCTTTGGTTTTGCAGTTTATGGTCGTCGTTACTATAATGACTTAAATGTCAAAGACAAACCAACGCAAGCTATTATGGCAGAGATTAGATTGAATGGTTTGGGTAGTGGTAGCAGCCGCCTGACTCGCTTACTCTCTGATAAAATCTTGGGCTTTGAACCTGTCCAGACTGCTTGGAAAGATTAAGACCGTGCTTGTATAAATATTTTTGCTATATATTTCATAACCCTGTTTGTAACCCTATTATGGTCAATCCTGTCTAATATTTGACTGTTAAAAGTATTAAACAGTGTTGACCAACTACCATCCGATGCGATGACATTGATGAGGAGCATCATGAGATTTTTTTCTTTACGTCAAACCAGCCGTGCTGTATTGCTAGCTATGAGTGCCAGCCTTGCGCTTACATTGAGCGCCCAAGCTGCCACCGTTAAACCTGCAAAATCACAAGCGCCTCAGGCAAATGCCGTGACCGCGCAGAATAACGTCAATCGTTTGACGCCAGCCAATAGCACCGATGGCATTATTGCTTTAGTCAATGAAAATGCTATCTTAAAGAGCGATTTGATCGATGCTACTACCCAAGCACAAGCACGTGCACAAGCGGCTGGTGAACCAATAGCAAACTCAGCACAACTACAGTCTGAGGTGTTAAATGCGCTCATATTGCGTGAGTTACAACTGTCCATGGTTAAGCGCGTCGGTTTAAACCCTGATGAAGCGGCTATTAATCAACGCCTTGGTCAAATCGCGCAAGCAGAAGGGCTGACGAGCATCTCAGCTTTGCAACAGCGTTTGGACGCAGCAAAACCTGGTAGCTATGCGGCGCTACGTGCGCAATTAATCGAAGACGCAGCCATTCAAGCCTTGCAACAGCGCCAAATCGGTAACCGCGTGCGCATTAGCGAACAAGATATTGATGCATTTTTGGCCTCGCCTGAAGCCAAGCGCTTAAACCAGAGTGAGTATCAAACGATTCATGTACGAGTGCCTTACATGGATGACTACAGCCGACTCTCAGAAGCCCAACGCAATGAGGCGTTAAAGGTAGCAGAAGCTCTGCGTACTCGCCTGCTTGCACCAAACGTTGATGTCGCTGAAGCGGTCGCTGCCAGCCAAGGCAACTATCCTATTCCGCTACAAGGTGGCGATATGGGCTTTCATAAAGCCGCTTCTCTACCTACAGAGCTATCAAGTGAGATTACCAAACTTGAGGTTGGTGCGGTCAGCGCACCACTAATAACGCCTGAAGGCATCGACATCATCAAACTTGCTGACAAAAAAGCCAGCGACACTATGCTGATACCACAGTGGCGTACTCGTCACATATTGGTAAAAGTTGATGAGCTACAGACAGACGCGCTTGCTGAGCAAAAGATTAATGATTTGTATGAACAGCTACGCAGCGGCGCTGATTTTGCTGGTTTAGCATCGACCTATTCAGATGATCCCGGTTCCGCTGGCCGCGGTGGCGATCTTGATTGGGTGAGCGAAGAAGATATGATTGGTCCATTCGAAGCCATGATGAAAAATACGGCGGTTGGTGACTACTCTGCTCCTTTCAAAACCCAGTTTGGCTGGCATATATTGAAAATAGACGGCAAACGCCAACAAGATATTAGCGATCAATATCGTCGCAACATGGCACGTCAAGCGCTTTATCAGCGCTTAGCACCGCAAGCCAAAGAAGACTGGCTACAAGAGCTACGCGCAGGTGCTTACATCCAAGTACTTGGCTAACTGATATAGGCATCGATAAGTCAAATCTAATAATGCTTTGTCAAAAAGGGTATATGCTAATGCATGTACCCTTTCTTTATTGACGTTTATTTATGCGCTAAAAATAATCAGAAGGTCATCTTAAATATATTGCAGCATATCCAAACACAAGAATATCGAATAAAATAAATGTAAGCATTACGCACACAAAGAAAAGCCCCGAACCTAGGGCGATTGGTTCGGGGCTATGGCGCTTCATATTGTTGTTATTATTTCTTCCATGCTGACTCATCCTAAGTCATAAACAGTATCCTATAAGACAGCGGGCTGACCTGTGTTTTATTGATACTGTCTCAACACTGCATCCATGCGTATCCTTGTGTTGATGCAGGTATTGTAGGGTAATCAGTTTAATGCGACTAGAGGCTAAAGACCTTATTTAACGTAAGCATATGCTTACAGCCTCTTTTAACATTGCATCATACGATGGCTATAGTATTGGCAGGCTATCAACCCTAACTTCTCTGCTCTTCTGCATGTTCCTTTGAGACTTTTTCACCTTCTTTTTTACCTTCTACTATTTTATTATCAGTCTCTTTTATATCTTCCGCTTCTGCAGTAGGGGCATTTTGCGCTTGATTGCTCTCCTCTTCTGGTTCGTATTGTAAAGTCGTCATAACAGGAAAGTGATCCGAACCTATCGACGGCATACGCCGAATATCTACCACCGTAAAGCAAGCACTATGGAAAATATGATCCAGCGCCCAACGTAAAAATGGATAGCTGACATGAAACGTATTGATAAAATGTCGACCAATACGCGGATCCAACAATCCTGAGATACGTTGAAAGCGTCGAGTCGTCTTTGACCATGCCACATCGTTGAGGTCGCCTGCCAATATCGCCGTTTGCTTGTTTTCTTTGATGTGTTTGCCAACCATCAATAGCTCAGCATCGCGGGTAGTAGATTTATCCGCTTCCGTCGGGCTTGGCGGCATGGGATGCAAGCAATACAACCAAATCACGCGACCACTTTGCAGGCGCAGTTGGGCATGAATAGAAGGTATGTCATCAATCATCAAGTACTTAACTTCAGGATCAATCAACTCAAGCTTAGAATAAAGATGCATCCCATACAGATTATCTAGTGGCACTTTCACGGTGTAAGGATAATCAGCTTCGATTTGATGCAGCGCTTTTTCCCATTTTTCATCACTCTCTAGCGTAATTAAAATATCAGGCTGTCTTTGCTTCACCAAATCCACCAATTTTTGGGTGTCATCATTGGGCGTTAGTACGTTTGATACCATTATTTTTAGTTGATGCACCTGCCCTTCTGGCTTGTCTTTTGCCTTTTGAACTTCTTTTTTCCATAGCTTGGTATAAGGCAATACCATCCTAAGCTGAAAGGCTAATGTAATGCTTAAGACGGTAAATAACAGCCACTGTCCCAGCTGCCACTCTGACCAAAAAATCAGCATACCAACCCAAGCAATGACACCCAATACCATGATCTGAATACGCGGAAATTCAACACCGCGCACCCACCAATTATCCAGTGGTATCCAGCCCCAAATCGTCACAAATGCGATGAATCCTGCTAGCCACTGTATGCTGTAATATAATAGTGAGAGATCCATAGTATGTATTAGCCGTCTATTAAATGATGAATATCGCCATGGTTTTAACTGAACTGACGTTAGCTGTTTACTTTAGCATTTCAGAAGGTTATCGCCTACTGATGAGCATGGATTATTCGTTAACCGCTATAAAACATTACACTTTTAATTCGCCCACCATAACGAATACTACGGACGAACTTATTTTTAGGGCTATCTACTTGTGGCGAGTGAGGCATCGCCACTATCGCCATTAGGTTAATAACTTAAAGTTATACTGAACATCATTAATAGTGTATGAAAAACCACTAAAAACGGCCAAAACGCCTTGCTTTTTATGGCTATTCACGGCATTGTTATCGGCTGACAATGCAACAATTTATGGTAAAAAGGATTGAGTTTCATGAGTAATTTAACAGTANNAGTAGGCTTGGTAGGCTGGCGCGGCATGGTCGGTTCAGTATTAATACAACGTATGACTGAGGAAAAAGACTTTGACGGTATTACACCCGTGTTTTTCTCAACCAGCAACGCAGGTGGTGATGCCCCAAGCCTTGATGGTATTCATACCGGCCAATTAAAAGATGCTCATGATATTGACGCGCTAGCAGCTTGTGATGTCATCATTACCTGCCAAGGCGGCGACTATACCTCGCAAGTCCATCAACCGCTACGTGATA
>NZ_DKHR01000003.1:123845-145973 GCF_002453835.1 Psychrobacter sp. UBA6739 | reverse complement strand
CTGGATTGATGCGGCAAGCACCTTGCGAATGGAAGATGACAGCATCATCATTCTCGATCCAGTCAATCGCGCCGTTATTGACAGCGCCCTAGCTAATGGCAAAAAAGACTTTATCGGTGGTAACTGTACCGTGTCATTGATGCTCATGGCGATTGGTGAGCTGTTTAATAAAGGCTGGGTAGAATGGGTCAGCGCCATGACTTATCAGGCCGCTAGTGGCTCTGGTGCTAACAACATGCGCGAATTAATCGCTGGCATGGGCGTGCTACACAATGCGGTCAAAGACGAGTTGGCTGATCCTGCCAGCGCCATCCTTGAGATTGATAAAAAAATCGCTCAGACTCAGCGCTCAGATGATTTTCCTAAGCGATACTTTGGTGTGCCACTAGCAGGTAGCTTGATCCCCTATATCGATGTTCAGTTAGAAAACAAACAGTCAAAAGAAGAATGGAAAGGCGGTGTCGAGACCAATAAAATCCTTGGTAATTCTGAAGCCGATAAGATTGCTATCGACGGCATGTGTGTGCGCGTTGGCGCGATGCGCTGTCATGCGCAAGGCCTTACCATCAAGCTCAAAAAAGACATTCCGCTAGAAGAAATCGAAGCAGCACTTAAAAACAGCGGCAATGAATGGCTGGACTTGGTCGAAGACGACAAAGAAGCGACTATGAATCGTTTAACGCCAGTGGCAGTGACTGGTACATTGACAGTTGCACTAGGTCGCTTGCGTAAGCTCAATATGGGCCCTGAGTATCTAGGCGCATTTACCGTTGGTGATCAATTATTATGGGGCGCAGCCGAGCCGCTACGTCGTATGCTGAATATCATCCGTGAGCAAAAAGACTAAGTTTATTTTCTTAAAAAGTCAGTACAAAAAAGACAGCAAATGCTGTCTTTTTTTATGGGCGTACCACTTCCAAAAATTTGAATAGCACGGCAAACAAATGCAAGTCCTACTTATAACAAGCTCAGCAAATGTGACAACGCTCATCTTATACTTTGAGGCTAGTATTACTTTGTCTTGTAAGCAATCATCACTTCATTACGGCGCAAAAAAGGCAGTGTCCAAGGCGGATTATAACGCGCCAGTTCAGGCTCGCCCGTTATAGTCAAATTTTGGGTTTGCATCCAAGATTGTAGCTCTTCCGTTTTAGTCGCTACTTTTTTACTGCCTGCCAACCCTGAAAACTTAATCACACCGTACGTCTGTGCTGGCACCTCGGTAATCGTGATGTTTGGATTATTAGGCTTTGGCAGTGTTTGCATCGTATATTGACTGGGCATAGTAAATTGTACACGCCACTTACCATCGTCTTGCTGCATGCTTACTGGTGCTGTCATCGCAATTTTCTGTGATTCGCTATCACTCTTTTTGTTATTAGGCTGCATTGTAACGGGCGCAGTCATGCTAATTTTACTACTGCCGCCAGTTGGCGCTGTATTATTGCCAAATATATAGTCGGCTAACACTTTAAACCCTTCGCGACTCGCTGAGTCTTGGTCACCACTTACCAACGTTTGTGCCACTAGCTGCTTATCGTAACGACGCAGCTCAAAGTCATCCATTTGCGACAACACTGTATAATTCGGCTCTTCGGTCGCCATAGCTGCTCCTGAGGTTAATAATGAACCACTTAATAATAAGTAGGTTACCTTTTTCATAGTATGTCTCCAGCAGTTAAAACATCGCTTAGCAATGGTTACTGTCTCGCCATTATGATTTCTACTTTACCAACTACTCATAAGTACTGTCTGTGTCTTTTGGTTATGACAAAATACTATTAACCAAAAGACACATTTATCAGATATATCAATACCTCATAAACATCCATGTCCAAAAAAACTGCTAACAATGCTATAATTATCACCATTTTCATAGCGTAAATAGCGATAATCATATGCAATTTGTCTTACATAAAACGGCCAGCGGTGACACGCGTGCGCGCCGTGGTACGGTTCATCTCAATCATGGCGACGTACAAACGCCAGCGTTTATGCCTGTTGGCACTTATGGTACAGTCAAGGGCATGCTGCCACGTGATATTGAAGCCATTGGTGCGGATATTATTTTGGGCAATACCTTTCATCTATGGTTACGTCCAGGTACCGAGGTGATTGATAAGTTTGGCGGCTTACATAAGTTCATGCACTGGGATAAGCCTATCCTGACCGATTCAGGTGGCTTCCAAGTATTCAGTCTGGGTGCCATGCGTAAAATCACCGAAGAAGGGGTCGACTTTAAGTCTCCTATCGATGGTGCGAAAGTTTTTCTGTCTCCAGAAAAATCGATGCAGATTCAGTACAGCTTGAACTCAGACATCGTCATGCAATTTGATGAGTGTACGCCCTATCCTGCAACTCATGACGAAGCAAAAAAATCGTTAGAGTTGTCCTTACGTTGGGGACAGCGCTGTGCTGATGAGCACAACAGACTGGGCAGCACCAACGCATTATTTGGCATTATTCAAGGCAGTATGTATCCTGATTTGCGTCAGCAATCACTTGAAGGCCTGCTCGATATCGGCTTTGATGGTTATGCCATTGGTGGTCTGTCAGTTGGTGAACCAAAAGATGAAATGATAGATGTCCTAGATTACCTCCCTGATGATATGCCAGCAGATAAGCCACGCTATCTGATGGGCGTTGGTAAGCCTGAGGATTTAGTTGAAGGCGTACGTCGCGGTGTCGATATGTTCGACTGTGTGATGCCGACGCGTAACGCGCGTAATGGTCACTACTTCGTCACAGGCGATGCAGACAATGCTGGTGTGGTACGTATCCGTAACAGCCAATATCGCAATGACGAAGGTCCACTAGATCCTGAGTGCGACTGCTATACTTGCCAAAATTTTAGCCGTGCTTATCTCTACCATCTTAATAAGTGTAAAGAGATGCTGGGTGCTCAATTAGCGACTATCCATAACTTGCGCTATTATCAGCGTTTGATGCAAGGTATTCGTGATGCCATTGAACAAGACAAATTTGATGAGTTTGTCAGCGAATTTTATAACAAACGTGGACAAACAGTACCTGAGTTAAATCTACGCTAATCATACTTTTGCCATTGTCATAGCTATAAAAAGGGCTTAAGAATTATCTTAAGCCCTTTTTAGTGTGTTGCTTTTATTATTTCTAGTTAATCAGTACTAGCCCATTAACGAGGTTACAAATACCACGATCACGGCAATCGGTGCTACAAACTTAGCAACGATTTGCCATAATTGCCATGCACTATTAGACAGACCAAGCTCTTGTTGAATACTGCGTTGATCCATTTGCCAACCAACGAAAATAATTGCAGCAAGACCAGTTAGCGGGAGAAGGAATTTACTGGTAATTTTATCCAATGCATCAAAGATACCGTTCCCCATGATAGTGAAGTCAGACCATAGGTTAAATGATAGTAATGCCGCAACGCCTAATAGCCAAATCACTGTACTGGCAACGATGGTTGATACCGTACGACTCATCGGTGTACGTTCTTCTAAAAACTCAACGGTTGGCTCAAGCAATGAGATTGATGAGGTAATAGCAGCAAAAGTAATAAGTAAGAAGAACAACGTACCAATGATCGTCCCTGCACCCATGCTACCAAAAGCGATCGGTAAGCTGACAAAGATAAGACCAGGACCTGAAGCAGGGTCTAGACCATTGCTAAAGATGATTGGGAAGATTGCTAGACCAGCAGCCAAAGCAATAACCGTATCTAAAATCACAACGGTACGGGCGGTTTTTAGTAAGTTCACTTCACGACCCAAATATGAGCCATAAGCAATCATAATACCCATACCAATAGATAGGGTGAAGAAGGCATGACCCAATGCTGCAAGCATCACATCGCCAGTCAACTTGCTAAGATCTGGTGTGAATAGATAAGCCACTGCTTCGCCAAAACCACCGTTTATTACGTTGTAACCAACGATGACGAACAAAATCACGCCGAGTAGTGGCATTAAGACTTTAGCTGTGGTTTCGATACCTTTGGTCACACCAATACCGACAATCAAAGCAGTAATAGCCATAAACACGGTATGCCAAATCGTCAACGTACCTGCTGAAGCCAACATAGCATCAAAGGTCGCAGCAATAGAATCACTGTCTTGACCAATAAAACTGCCTGTACCTGCTTTAGTAATATAGTTGAGTGCCCAGCCGCCAATCACACTATAAAACGATAGAATTAAGAAACCACCTAAAATACCTGACGCACCGATGATGCCCCAACTGCGCGATTTACCTTCACTTGCTGCAACATCCGCAAAAGTGTTGACTGGGTTCTTTTGCCCACGGCGACCAATCAGCCATTCAGCGACTAGAATCGGAAAACCTACCAGCGCGATACAGAATAAATAAGCGATAACGAAAGCTGAACCACCGCTTTCACCGACCATATAGGGAAACTTCCATATGTTTCCCAAACCAACTGCTGAACCAACCGCTGCCAATACGAAGCCAAAACTTGAGCTCCACTGTGCATGTTCTTGTTTATTAATAGCCATTTTTTCCGTCCTCGTGCTTCAATTAACATCACTGATAATCTTCCTTGATTATCATAAATAGCCATGAGAAATATCAGGCTATTCAATAAACACCTCAATGTGAGGCGTCCAGCAACATTAAGAAAGAATTGTTTACAATATCGTAAAGGCTCAGTTTCTGCTAAGCCACCAAAAAAGTCAAGCGCTCATAAACATAAAAAGCCATAACAATTGGTTATGGCTTCTGGTAATTTTATCTATAACTGACAAGAGTTTGGCTGATTACTGAATGCATACTATATATGATTTTCAGCAAAAGCCAATCGCCGTTCTAGCGCACCACACCACGGCGGCTTTTTTGTAGTGAATCAATGAGCAACTGGATTTTTGGCTCTTTTGGTAGCAACTCATTATTCAAAACCTCAAGCGCTTGCACGGTCGTCAGACCAGATCTAAAAATCATACGATAAGCTTGACGCAATACCTCAATTGTCTCTTTTGACCATCCTTTACGACGCATACCTTCCACATTGAGACCATGAGTCGTTGCTGGATTACCAGATACCATGGTAAAGGCGGCTACATCTTTTAGAATCAGACTTGCGCCCCCAATCAAGCTATAGTCATCAACCGTACAAAACTGATGAATACCTGAATTACCGCCAATGATCGTGTGATTACCAATAGTCACATGCCCTGCAACGCCAACATTGTTGGCCAATACATTATGATCGCCAATCACACAATCATGAGCCACATGAGTGTTCACCATCAGTAGATTATGGCTGCCTATTTTAGTGAGCTCACTATCTTGTGCAGTACCACGGTGTAAACTACAGGCTTCTCGAATGGTATTATGATCGCCAATCTCAAGCCAAGTACGCTCACCAGCATACTTTAAATCCTGAGGATCTTCGCCAATGCTCGCAAATTGATAAAACTCATTGTGTTGACCAATACGAGTCAATTTGGTAACAACTACATGGCGATGCAGAACCGTGTGAGCGCCAATAGTGACCTCATCACCGACGATACAATACGGACCAATGATAGCAGTCTCATCAATTTGGGCGGACGGTGAGATGAGTGCTGTTGGATGGATCTGACTCATAATGTGGGCCTTTGTATGATCTGATGCGAGTAAATGGTAAAACAAATACAGCCAATTTAGTTTTATGAGAAAACCTAAGCATGGCTCTGCTGTTAAATGCGAGTGTCAATTATAATGCTTATGACCCGCTTTGACCTAATTCTTTAGACGCTTTGTTTAAAGAATTAGGTCAGCTACGAGGCACAATGGCTATTAGTAAACGTTATTGTTCTTGGCGAGCAATCATTATTTGCGCACTGGCAGCTAACTCATCGTCAACATGTACAGTACAGTCAAATTTATAAATACCGCGCTTCTGCATCACTGTTTTAGCACGAATAGTCAGCTGATCACCAGGAATCACTCGACGTTTAAAACGGACTTTATCAACACCTGCAAACAGATATAAATAACCATCTTCTGCGGTCAGACCGGCACTGATAAATCCGAGCACGCCTGAGACCTGAGCCATGCACTCAACCATAAGTACCCCTGGCATAATCGGCTCATCAGGAAAATGACCATTGAAAAACTCTTCATTGATAGTCACATTCTTAATACCCGTAATGCACTCACCAGGTGTGCAATCAATAATCTTATCTACTAAAAGAAAAGGATAACGGTGTGGCAAATAATGCTTTAACGTATGATAAGTTAATGGCAGCGTAAGACCTTGCTCAGCTAAGCTTTTCATTTCTTTATCATTCAAAATATCGATATCGGTGCTGCTCATAATGGTGCTTCCTTGCTATGTTTCAAATCGCTATGATTTTACTGTGTTTGTATATATGCATTGATATTTTCGCTAATCACGCCCAAGCTGACGGAAGCGTACAGCTGCCCGTCGCCAGTTAGCGGTCGGCATAGCAGCCGTTCCAGAGGAGTATGAACCAGCGGTTTTGATAGATTTGGTTACCATGGTCATCCCAGATAAAGTGACATCATCTGTAATCTCAATATGACCTGTGATACCGACCGCACCGCCAATAATACAGCGCTTGCCGATACTAGTGCTGCCCGCGATACCCGTTTGAGCCGCGATGGCCGTGCCATCGCCGATACGCACGTTATGAGCAACTTGTACCAAATTATCAATAATAACGTGATTGCCAATGACCGTATCATCAATGGCACCTCGGTCAATGCAAGTTTGACTACCAATTCGCACATGATTGCCAATTACGACCCGTCCTAATTGAGCAATACGCTCCCAACCAGTGTTACTAGGATCTTTGGTTGGTGCAAAACCAAAACCTTCTGCACCCACACTGACACCCGCGTGTAACCTCACATGATCACCAATGACACAATCATGCCCGATCACCACTTGTGATTTGATAACGCCATCAGTACCAATAGTCGTATTTTCTTCGATCACCACATGCGCCGCAAGTGAGCTACGCGCACCAATTTGCACATAATCGGCTATCACACAAAAAGGTCCGATATTCACCTGCTCACCAATGACCGCACTATCAGCAATCACAGCGCTAGGATGAATACCACCAGACAGTGACTCACGAGCAAACAACTGACTAGCACCAGCATAAGCTAAGTATGGGCTTGCGACGACTAACGCTATCGCTGTGGCGGGCACTTGATTGCGATATTCTGCAGTAACCAATACAGCCCCTGCCTCGCTGATAGCCAGACTAGAAATATAATGAGGATCGGCCAAAAAGCTTAACTGATTATGACCAGCCGTGGTCAAACTACCAATACTGCTGAATTTTTGACGTAGCTGTTCAGCGCTGATTTCAGCCTTATTGGTGATGGGCTGACGCTGCTCAATCCGAGTGATAAGTTGCTCAATCGTTATCATAGTGACTATTAATATAAATATTGTTATGAATAAGACAATCGCCAAGCTGAACAATCACCTTGGCGATCTACTAATATCTAACAGATGCTGCGTTCATGTAAGTAACTGCTATGGTTAACGACATGAACGCAAACAATCATGCTACGTTAAAACGTATTACCAATCTGGAACTGAACTTTTTCAGTTTCATCGCCTTCTTTATCACCAATAGGTACAGCATAACTCAATGAAATTGGACCAATTGGCGTATACCAGGTTATACCTGCACCCGCACTAAAGCGCATGCTATTGTCTTGCGTCAACAGTGGTACGCCCGTATCAGTACCGTCATTAGGATTGATAAAAGTGCGATCTTCCTTATCAGTCGTATCAAATACTTGACCACCTTCAGCAAACAATACTGGACGCACTTGATCTGCCCAATCGCCCTTAAACGGCATTGGCAAAATTAGCTCACTACCGAAGCTGACTAACGCATTACCACCGATGTCTTCGTCTTTGTAACGCACATCATCATTTATGGCATCATAATACGTTTGTGATTTTGGCCCAAGAGTTGAGGCCTCATAACCACGTACAGAGCCATAACCTCCAGCATAAAAGTTTTCATAAAATGGCAAATCATTACCATAGCCAAGCTTAGTATAACCGCGTGCTACCCAATCTTTGTAGAAGGGATAATAGATGTTGCCGCTATAAACAAGTTTTTGATAGTTGGTATCACCCAAGCCAATGGTGGCATCGACCGTATGGCTCATACCTTTGGTCGGGAATACTGGACGATCTAAGGTGCTATAGTCCCAGCCGAATAGTAGGTTATAAGTATTGTAATCATTTTTGAAGCCCGTGCGTCCAGAAGCCTCATTTTCATCATTGACAAAGTTCTCAAACGTACCGCCATCATCAATAATTTGCTGAACGTTTGATACACCTAAGAAGCGACCACCACGTACTGAAGTGTTATCAACGTTCAAACCCGCACTAACGCGTTTGGTTTCATCAACAGGATAACTATAGTTCAGCGTAGCACCATAAGAATCGGTGACATAGTTACTGACGTTTCTATCATCGTATTTCGTTTCACGATAATAGGCACTAAGACCTTGTGAGACGCCGTTTTCGGTAAAGTACGGATCGGTATAGCCCAAACTATAAGAATCACGGGTTTCTGAGCGTGATAGTGCCGCTTTCACACGGTTACCTGTGCCCATAAAGTTGTTTTGTGTTAGATCTAACTGGAAAGTCACACCGCCGCTTTGTGAGTAACCCGCGGCAATCGTTGAGCTACCAGAAGGCTGCTCTTCAACCGTATAATTGATATCTACTTGGTCTGGTTGGTTCGGTACTGGTTTTACATCAACGTTAACGGCTTTAAAGAAGCCAGTACGCATCAGACGTGTGCGTGATAACTGGATTTTGTCACTCGTTGCCAATGCGCCTTCTAATTGACGCATTTCTCGGCGCAGTACTTCGTCTTGAGTTTTGATGTTACCAGTAAAGTTAATACGACGAACGTAAATAGGACGTGCAGGGTCGATGAAATAATCGATATCCACTACTTTGGTCTCGTCATTGATACGTGGTACTGGTCTCACCTGCGCCAAATAATAGCCTTCATTACCGTAACGACTCTTAAGTGCCGCGGTGGTTTCATCGAGCTTGGCTTGCGAGTATTTTTCATTGGGTGCAAAAGTCACCAACTCCGTTAGTTCATTATTCTCAAAAGTCGGCTTACCTAAGAAATTCACTTCGCCAAACTGATATTGTTCGCCTTCGCTTAGACTCACTTCGATAAACACGCTGCTCTTATCTTCACTGATATTGAGCACCGCATTATCTACTGCAAAACGCACATAACCATCATTTTGATAAAGCGCTTTTAGATTCTCTAAACTGGCAGCCAGCTTTTCTTTGGCATAACGATCAGACTTTGACAGCAGACGTGTCCACGAAGACTCTTTTACCGCAAAAACGTCTTTGATTTCTTCATCACTAAAATGTTTATTGCCAATGATATTAATATCGACCACTTTGGCAGGTTTGCCTTCGACAAAACGCACGTCGAGCTTGACGCGATTGCCATCAAGTAACGTTTGATCAACCTCAATATTGCTGTTGTAATAGCCTTGGCTGATATATTGCTGCTGTAGCTCATTGGCGACGCCTTGTAGCGTGGCTTGTTTCAGCACATTACCGGCAGACAGACCAGCATTGTCTAGACCTTGCTCTAGCCCTTCTTTTGGAATGAGCTTATTGCCCTCAAAATTGACTTCAGCAATCGTTGGGCGCTCAACGACATCAAACCGTAGCTGTCCACCTTCGATACGGCTTTGAATATCAGCAAAATTTTCGGTCGCATAAAGCGCCTTAATACTGGCTGCTAAACTACTGTCATTTACCGTATCCCCTACCGAAATAGGTAGAACCGGATAGAGGCTATCGGGGGTTAAACGTTGCAAACCATTGAAACCGATGTCAGTGACTACAAATTCTGCAGCCTGTACTGGCATACTCATCATCGCTACAACTAACGGCAACCCTGCCGCGCTCATAAATAAAGGCGTACGCATAAACACTATCCGTCAATAAAAAACTTGCTTAAGTTAAGTTAAAAAGCCCATATTGTCTAGCGCATTTCGCATGAAATTTAAGCGCATACGCAGCAGACTCAGAACACTTTATATAAAATGCATCACAAAATAAACTAAAAATTACGATTAGTACAGAGGCCATGATACAAAGCATGCTACCTATCATGATCATAATCATCCCATAATAGGCGTAAAACCATTAGTATCTCGTGCCTTATCGATCATATTAGCGATTCGCTGGTCAAAACAGCCGACTGATATCATTACCAATTGCTAACACCATGAAACCTGCCAGCAAGAGTAAACCGATATTTAGTCCAATCATTTGCACCCCTTCCGAGAGTGGCTTACCACGAATCAATTCAATAAGATAATACACAATATGACCGCCATCCAACACAGGAATGGGCAAAAGATTGAGTACAGCAAGGCTCAAACTAATCAAAGCCGCCGTCGATAATACCATCTGCCAACTGATATCAAAACTCTGTTTGGCCACCTTGGCGATGGTAATCGGACCTGACAAATTGTCCAAACCAATCATGCCTGATAGCATTTTTCCCATTGAGCTGACAGTCATCACTGCGAGCTGTTCAGTTTTCTCAAATGATTTCACCAGTGACTCACCGGGACCATAGACTACGGTGGTCTTGTAAGCGTCAGGAATAATAATTTCGGACTGTGCCACCATAGCACCAATTTGCCCATAATCGTTACCCAAATTGTCTTTTTTGCCTTGCGGCATAATCTGAAGCTGTACGGATTTACCATCACGCAATACTGTGAAGTTAAGCAAAGTTTCAGGACTGTCGCGGATGATACGAGTAGCACTGAGCCAATCTTTAATTGGTTGATCATTGATAGCAACAATACGATCGCCTACTTTTAGTCCTTGGCGACTGGCGGCACCATCAGGGGTCAAATCACCTACTATCGGTGCAATATCTGGTTGCCATGGCAGCATGCCAAAGCTGGTCAACGCATCTTTACCTTGCGCGCTGCCTTGCATAAACTGAGTTACGGGCGCTTGATAAGTTTTGATCGCATTATCAGCTTGTGTCTCTGATTGCAAAGTAATACTGACATTGTCCGTCTCGCCCATCCGCCCAGCAAGCCGATAGTTGATGCCTTCCCACGTTTGTACCTGATGCCCATCAATCGCAACGATTTTGTCGCCAACTGGCAACTGTGCCATAGCGGCAGGCGTATCAGGTAATACCTGCCCAATCTTCGTCGCCAGCTGCTCTGATGGTGTCATAAATAACACCCAAAACAGCGCAATAGCAATGATAAAGTTCATGATAGGACCAGCGGCAACAATCGCAATCTTTTTTAGTGGATGCTGACGATTAAATGCTAAATGTTGCTCAGCTTTTGCTACATCACCTTCGCGCTCATCGAGCATTTTGACATAACCACCAAGTGGCAAAGCGGAAATGCGATAATCAATACCGCTTTTTTTGCTCGTCCAGCCAAAGAGTTTGGGACCAAACCCGATAGAATAGGTCAAGACTTTAACGCCGCAAAGACGAGCGACGATATAGTGTCCCCACTCATGTAAGGCAATAAGCGGACCTAAGACAAATATTGCCGCAAGGAGCGTTAATAAAAACGTCATGATCTTTTCTCAGTATGGTTGCTCAGCATTCTTTCTTAGCATCTTTTATTAACATCGTTTTTTAACGAGACAGTTGTTGATACAGTTACATCAACTTTGCCACAAGTTTTTCTGTAAGGTGACGTGCTATTTTATCAATTGCTAGTATATCTTCTATGTCAGCCGTTTCTTTTAACGGTGGCAGCTGTATGTCATTCAAAGCCTGCTCGTTGATATCAGCAATGTCAGTCAGGCGAATTTTTTCAGCCAAAAACGCCGCCACGGCAATTTCATTCGCTGCATTTAAGACAATCGTCGCTTGTGTCCCTGTTTGCATGGCCTCACGAGCCAAACGCAAACACGCAAATTTTTGCAAGTCAGGCTCAATAAATTCCAAACTACTAAGTGCAAACAAGTCTAACGGCTGCGAGCCACTATCGATACGATCAGGGTAACTGAGCGCATGGGCAATGGGCGTTTTCATATCTGGACTGCCCAGCTGCGCCAAAAAGCTACCGTCGCTATATTCTACCATTGAGTGAATGATACTTTGTGGATGAATCACCACATTTATCTTATTTTCAGGCAAATCAAACAAATGACAGGCTTCAATCAACTCAAGCCCTTTATTCATCATCGTTGCTGAATCAACGGATATCTTTTGACCCATTGACCAATTTGGATGTTTGACCGCTTCAGCGACGCTCGCTTGCTGCATCTGCGCAAACGATTTTTGCAAAAACGGTCCACCAGAGGCTGTTAACCATAACTTGCGCACGCCGTGGTTTGGCTGATGAATTTGGGTATTGTCCTGCTGAATAGCCAGTGGTAAACACTGAAAAATAGCATTGTGCTCAGAGTCAAGCGGCAGCAAAGTAGCGTTATGCATTTTGACCGCATTAATCATCACTTGCCCTGCCATCACCAGCGCTTCTTTATTCGCCAGTAAAATACGCTTACCTGCACGAGCAGCAGCTAAAGTAGAAGGCAGACCAGCTGCGCCTACGATCGCAGCGACAACGGTATCCGTCTGCGAATCAGTGGCAATGTCGACCAGCCCTGCTTCGCCGCCTACCACATCGATGTCAAGACCTGCCGCACGGAGTCGCTGGGCAAAATCATCGACTACGGCGGTCGGTACGCTCACGCGCTTTGGCAAAAACTGCTGACAAAGTGCGAACAGCTTGTCTAAACGGTGATAGCCTGACAGAGCGTAGACCGTGTAAAGCTGTGGTTGCGCCGCTAATATTGCTAACGTGCTATCGCCAATCGAACCTGTCGCGCCTAGTACGGCGATGCGTTGCGTCATAACCATCGGTGCCTGTAAATGATACTCTAAAAAATTAAATAAGAAATCGATAAAACGTCTGATAAATAAGAGATGGACGATATCCAATGTATTGACTAGTCACTCATCTTAACTACTATAATTAGGGCGTATCATCGTCTATGAATTATTTTTTCAGTCCTAAACCACTATCAAACCTAACTGCTGTATCGCCCAAAAACCAAGCGCAAATATCGGTGTAGCAGATAGCAGTGAGTCGATACGGTCAAGCACGCCGCCATGCCCCGGTAAAATCGTTCCTGAATCTTTGACATCAGCGCGGCGCTTAAGCATCGACTCAAATAAATCGCCAAGTACCGAGGCTAAAATTGTTATTGCCGACAATGACACAAAGGCAATGAGCGCAGCGCCCGTCAATTGCAACTTAAATACACTGATGGCAATGACCACGAGCAGACCAGTGACCAAGCCACCAGCCAGCCCTTCCATACTTTTATTGGGTGAGACGTTCGGTGCCATTTTGCGGCGACCGAGCTTACGCCCCACAAAATAAGCGCCACTATCTGCGCACCAGACCAAAAGGAACACATAGAGCAACCACCATGCTGACAGTTGCCACAAATAAAACATTGCCGTAATCGATGCGGTCAATATCACCGCACCCATCAATGCCAGTTTTTTACCATACCAATTGGTATGAGTCGGGAACACTCGCACCCAAGACAGTGCCATTAACCATATAGCCAGTGAAGCCACCCACCAAAACAGCCATGTGACTTTAAACATGAGTGATACTAGGGTCAGCACCAAAACCAATAGCACAAACAGCGCAGGATGACGCCACTTAGGCATCAGCTTAGTCCATTCATGAGCGGCAATAATAACGCCAATCGCTAACAGCGGTGCAAATAAAATAGGGGTTTGGCTCGCAAACATTGCAATACCAACGATAATAACGAGAACAACTGCCGTCTTAATTCGTTGCCACATACTTATTGAGCCTTATAATAATGAAAAACGCATGGTCAAAACGTGCATTATAGCAGCTAATCTACAATAGCCCACTAATAGCAGTTGACGCTTATTGACGCGGTTTATTATTTCACAACCAAGCAATATTAACTACATATACGATAGCGGCTTTGTAAGAGCTTTTTCCTTTACAAAATAACAGGCAAATGCTTAACACCATTAACGACTTGCTTGCTCTATCACTATCTGCTCACTGGTTTTGCCAAAACGGCGCTGCCGCTGAGCGAACTCTGTTACCATTGCTGCCAACTCATCGGCTGCAAAATTCGGCCATAATGTCTGGGTAAAGAATAGCTCAGCATAGGCTGACTGCCACAATAAAAAGTTAGAAATTCGGTATTCACCGCCTGTGCGTATCAGCATATCTACTGCTGGTGCATCTGCTAATTGCACATAGTTACCGAGCAATTCTTTATTAATATCATCAGCACGTAACTGACCAGCCTCTACTTGCTGCGCCAGCTGTTTTGCTGCATGAGCAATATCCCATTGCCCACCATAACTGATAGCGATGACTAGAGTCATGGCTTTAAAGCCTGCTGTTTTTGCTTCAGCGTCCGCCATTAATGCTTGCAAATCATCACTCAGCTGACTGCGGTCACCAATAAAACGCAGACGAATACGATACTCATTCATGCGTGGTATTTGCTCATGAATGGTCGAGGCTAACAGTTGCATGAGTAGTGCCACCTCACTGGGCGGGCGTTGCCAATTCTCACTAGAAAATGCAAATACCGTTAATACTTCGATACCCGTATTAACGCAATACTCGACGATAGGATCGAGTGCATCTTTGCCAGCCACATGCCCTTGGCCTTTGCCCAAATCATTGGCTTTACCATAACGATTATTGCCATCCATGATGATAGCGATATGGCGTGGAAGAAGATCAGGAGCCAAAACGGCTGAAGTGGACATAGGCGAAAGTGCTTATTGTTAAGGTAAAATAATAATAATAACGGCTGCGATAACGATTAGAAAGCGGCATAACCATAATTCACAAACTTATCATAAACCCATCTATGGGCGTGATTTAGTTTGCAAGATAGCGCTTATAAAATACAGTTTACAAATCTGAGAAAGCCTATTGCCGTATCCGATTGATATAACATTGGCGCTATTATCGGTACCGTCTACACAATAATAAGCAGCCAATAGTACTGACAGATTGGCTGCTTATTATAAGGATATGATGTAACGGATTTTTTGTCTTACATGATCAAAAAACCAGTGCTTTACACGTCCATCAAGTCAGTTTCTTTTTTGCTCAAACGTTTATCGATGGTTTCGATATACTTGTCAGTGATTTTTTGGATATCGTCACTGGCACGGCGCTCGTCGTCTTCTGAGATCTCTTTTTCTTTGGCCAATTCTTTGATGTCATTCATCATGTCACGGCGAATATTACGGATAGAAACACGGCTACTTTCTGCTTCTCCACGCGCAAGCTTTTGCATGTCGCGGCGTGTTTCTTCTGTCAATGCAGGCATTGGCACACGAATCACATCGGCGGTCACTGGGTTGAGACCCAAATCTGCTTCGCGAATGGCCTTGTCAATTGCTTGTACCATGGTACGGTCAAACGGCTGAACCATGAGCGTACGTGAGTCTTCAACGTTGACACTCGCCACTTGATTCAAAGGTGTAGGCGACCCGTAGTAGCTAACCATCACGCCTGACAACATACCCGGATGTGCGCGCCCTGTACGGACTTTGCTAAAAGTGCTCTCAAGCGCTTCCAGTGTTTTTTGCATGCGCGCTTCGCCGTCTTGCTTAATCTCTTTGATCATTAGATATCCTTATTTATCGCTGTCGATAAATCATTCATTTGTTAGTAAATATACGGGTGTCCACTACTAATTATTAGCGACTGTAGTTATTAGCGACCAATCTAATTTTAATAACTGGTATTCTCGTATTAATATTTAGAGCGTTCAGGCAAATCAGTGATAAACGCGTGTGCCTTCATTTTCGCCCATGATGACGTTTAATAACGCATTAGGCTTGGTCATATCAAACACTTGTAGCGGCACGTTGTGCTCACGGCATAAGGCAATGGCAGTTAAATCCATCACGCCAAGTTTTTGCTCTAATACTTCATCAAACGTTAAACCATCATATTTAACTGCATCATCATGTAAGCTTGGGTCTTTGTCATAAACGCCATCAACTTTGGTGGCTTTTAGAATCAAGCCCGCTTCGATCTCGATACCACGTAAGCAAGCTGCCGTATCAGTGGTAAAGAAAGGATTGCCTGTACCAGCAACAAAGATACATACTTCGCCATTTTTGAGATAGCGAATGGCATTGCGGCTGCTATAGCTTTCGGTCACTTCACCAATTGGCAAGGCTGACATCAGGCGGGTTTTAATATTGCGGCGCTCAAGCGCATCACGCATCGCCAGACCATTCATAACGGTTGCTAACATACCCATTTGATCACCAGTCACACGGCCGACTAAGCCTTCTTGTTGCAACTGCGCGCCGCGATATAAGTTACCGCCGCCGACCACGATACCGACTTGAACACCAAGACCACGCAAATGGGCGATAGACAAGCTCATCTTATCGAGCACTTCGCTATCAATTCCCATCTCTTTGCCACCAGCTAAGGCTTCACCAGAGAGTTTCAGCAAGATACGAGAGTAACGCGGGTTTTTGTCAGACATGAGGTCACCTTGTTAGCATTAAATTATAATTAAAATGAGCGGTAAAACACAAATAGAGTTTGCCTTCGAATTTACTCGAAGTGTCATCACCGAGGTACTATATAGGAAGCACCGCAACTGATGACAAACGTGTAAAAAGGCTAAATTGCGCTAATTGTAGCAAAAACTGCCCGCAATTGGGCAATTTTCATGCGTCTATTACAGTGACTAATCAGCTACAGTGACTGCTTAGCCTTTGTAACTGGCAAACAAATCATATTCGCTAGCGTCGTCAATCGTAACCGTTAGGAATTGTCCGACTTTAACTTGAGCGGTAATCTCATCAACGTAGACATGACCGTCAATCTCTGGTGCGTCAGCATAGCTACGACAAATTGCAACACCCTCTTCACTATCGATTTCATCGACCAATACCATCAAGGTTTTACCGACTTTCTCTTGTAGCTTTTGCGCTGAGATGTCTTGTTGCAGCGTCATCAAACGCTCATAGCGTTCTTGCTTAATCTCTTCTGGCACATGATTTGGCAGGTCATTAGCCACTGCGCCTTCGACTTCTGAGTAAGTAAACGCACCAACGCGATCAAGGCGAGCTTCTACTAACCAATCAAGCAAGCATTGGAAATCTTCTTCTGTCTCGCCAGGGAAGCCCACCACAAAGGTTGAGCGAATGACGATATCAGGGCAAATCTCACGCCATGCATGGATACGCGCCAAGGTGTTTTCGCTATGCGCTGGGCGTTTCATCGCTTTTAGGATGCGATGGCTGGCATGTTGAAACGGAATGTCGAGATAAGGCAGTAGCTTCTTCTCGCCCATTAGCTCAACCACTTTATCGACATGCGGATATGGATAGACATAATGCAAGCGCACCCAAATGCCTAAGTCATTTAAGGCTTGGCACAAGTCATAAAACTTCGACTTCAGCGGCATGCCATTCCAAAAACTGGTCTTATATTTCAAATCCAGTCCATAAGCAGAGGTATCTTGCGAAATAATAAGCAATTCTTTCACGCCAGCATTTTTCAGCGCCAGTGCTTCATTCATGACGCTATCAATCGGACGTGAATCCAAATCGCCACGTAAGCTTGGAATAATGCAGAAAGTACAACGATGGTTGCAACCTTCTGATATTTTTAGATAAGCATAATGGCTTGGGGTCAATTTGATACCCGCCTCATTAATCAAATCTATCTTTGGATCATAACCAGCGTCCTGACTGCGGTCAGGCTTGGGCACATGCAGCGAAACGGCTCTAATGACCTCATCATAAGCATGAGCGCCAGTTACTGCCAATACAGCGGGATGCATTTCACGGATTTTATCTGCTTCTTTACCCAAGCAACCTGTGACGATGACTTTACCGTTTTTGCTAATCGCTTCGCCGATGGCATCAAGCGACTCTTGTACTGCTGACTCAATAAAACCGCAAGTATTCACGACAACTAGATCTGCACCTTCGTAATCACTCGCCACTTGATAACCATCACGGCTAAGCTCAGTGATAATGCGCTCACTATCGACCAAGGCTTTTGGACAACCAAGCGACACAAATCCAATCTTTGGCGCTGCACTAACTGGCATCGTAGCAGTCGCATTGGCAGTCGTTACATCACTACTTTGCTCAATGCTACGGTTTTGATTGTGATTGGCTCTATGATGGTAAGGTTGGTTAGTATTTGCTTGACTAACATCTGCCTGATTGTCTTGTGCTATATTTGGTTTGGCAGGATTAAAAACGGTGACAGTGTCTTTTAACATAGAATCTGTTGGCGTAGAAGTTGACGGTGAGGTAGTAACAGTCGTATTAACCGACTCGGTAGAAGTGTTGGGCATGGCTGACCTTGCTAGAGATAAATTGGCTGTGCGCATTGTACGTTTTTTTTGCAAAAATCGCCAGTTTTGCCGCTCTATAGTGTTGATTTATGGTTAAATATTATATCGCGTCTTCTTTTATTCTAGGCAATAGCCATGACAACCCATTTGACAACCGTAAAACCGACACCTGACTTAGCATTCATGTCACAGCATTTGTTCACCGCTATTTTATGGATCAATGATGATTTATCGATCACTTGGCTAAATGCCCAAGCCGAACAACTACTTGCTATTAGTAGTGGACGCTTACTGGGTCAGTCTATATTGACACTGCTTGCATCCAAAGCATTGAAATCAGCCGATAGCAATCATGACAGTGATAACCATATAACTGTCGATAAAAGTAGTGGTGAAGATATCCATGAACAAACTTGCTCTTTAAAAGAACGATTTCAGCAAGCAAAGCAGTATCAACAACCCTTTATCGATCATGATCACCTTATCAGCACACCGCTAAATGGTAATTTATCATTCTCAGTCGATTATAGCGTGACCCCTGTCATTTATGAGCAGCAACCTTATTTTATTATTGAGATGTGGGGCAAGGATCGCCAAAGTCGCATATCAGAGGAACAACGCCAGCAGCAACAATATAATGTTGCCCGTCATATGCTGCGCTCGGTCGCTCATGAAATCAAAAATCCGCTTGCCGGTATTCGCGGGGCGGCGCAATTATTACAGCGGCAATTCATCAAATTCAGTGACGCCTCGCCTCTTAATAGTGCTCCTCCTGCTATTCTTGGCACAAACCCTATGGTAAACCCGAATAGCCATCTGCAAAAAACGGCTGAAAAACTGCGCAATTATACTGATATCATCATCTCAGAAACGGACCGTCTAACCCATCTTATTGGGAAATTCCTTGGCTCCAATCAATTACCAAATTGGCAAACGCTAAATATCCATGAGCCACTGGAGCATGTTTTATCTTTGGTCGTCAATCAATATCCGCAAGTGACGCTACAGCGCGATTATGACTTGTCATTGCCTGAGTTATGCGCTGATAAAGATCAGCTGATACAAGTGTTTTTAAATCTGATTAATAATGCCTGTGAATCGATGACTGAGTTTGAGCAAACGCTGCAGCAAAGAGAGTTGTCCGAGCCTACTAAGGTGCAACAACCTGTCACTTCACAAACGAGTAATAAGGACAGCACCAGTTATAAGCCAACACTGCACATTCAAACCCGCATTGCCTTTCAACATACCATTGCTGGGCAACAGCACAAGCAAGTGCTACAAATCAACATTACCGATAACGGTTCAGGCATTGATCCAGCATTGATCGGACAGATATTTTTCCCAATGGTGACCAGCCGTGCCGCAGGGACGGGGCTAGGATTGTCTATCGTGCAAGATATCATCAGTCATCACCATGGTATGATTGACGTGAGCTCCCAACAATCAAAAAACCTTAACGACAGTGTCAAAAATGACTACAACCACCAACACACCAGTTTTACGCTGTACTTGCCTTTCAATCAGCCAGCGCACCATGCTTAAAATAGCCAGTACCCAAGGCTTAGAAACCATGACCTAACCTATGAAACAATCACCCTGAATCACTTGCTTATTAGGCCTGATAAATGACTGCATATAATGACCACGCCACATCTAACAGCGACAATCAAGGCTCTGCCCAAACATCAGACAATCAAGAGTCTAGTAACCGAGAGTCTGATAAACGAGAACCTGATAACCAAGCTACAAAAGTAACGGTCAATAATGCACCTAATACTAACCCTGCAACGTTATGGCTCATCGATGACGATGCAGCCCTGCGTTTGGTGTTGGCAGATACTTTTGAAGACGCAGGATTGACGGTTATCAGCTTTACCCAAGCGCAAGCGGCGTGGACACGCCTCAACGATATTTTGCAACAGCAGGAATCAGCCGCTCAGTTGCCCGATGTGATATTGACTGATATTCGTATGCCCATGATGGACGGGTTGTCTTTTAGTGACTGGGTACATGAGCATTTCCCTAAGCTGCCTATTGTCATTATGACGGCGCATTCTGACCTCACCTCTGCTATTAATAGCTATCAAACAGGTGCTTTTGAATATCTGCCAAAACCTTTTGACTTAGATGATGCAGTCGTCACGATTTATAAAGCCATTAATTATCAGCCCAATATGCTGGCAGCGGCGGCAGCAAACTCTACTCCTGAACCTACTCCGAAGACCGTTACCAAAAATTCATCAAGTACTTTACCCAATATGCAGGTAAAACCTGATACCAGACCCAAGCTTGCTAGCAAGGCTACTCTGGTCAGCAAAACCAATAAAACATCCAGCCCTAAAATCAAAGTTAAACCTGCCATCAGCGCCAATGACAATCCAAGTGGCATCATTGGACAATCTCAAGCGATGCAGACGGTGTTTCGTGCCATTGGCAGACTGGCACACTCACCCATTACTGTCCTGATTACTGGTGAATCAGGTACGGGTAAAGAATTGGTCGCCAGTGCGTTGCACCAGCATTCACCGCGTCACCAGCAACCTTTTATTGCCCTAAATATGGCCGCCATTCCACATGATTTGATTGAATCTGAATTATTCGGTCACGAAAAAGGGGCGTTTACTGGTGCGACGACGACGCGACAAGGGCGTTTTGAGCAAGCGGATGGTGGGACATTATTTCTAGATGAAATTGGCGATATGCCTTATAGCACCCAAACTCGGCTGCTACGAGTACTGGCCAATGGTGAGTTTTTTCGCGTCGGTGGACAGCAGCCGGTCAAAGTGAATGTACGCATCATTGCCGCTACTCATCAAAACTTAGAAGAACTGGTCAAACAAGGCAAATTCCGTGAAGATCTGTTTTATCGCCTCAATGTAATTCGCTTGCCGTTGCCGCCATTACGGACACGACCTGAAGACATTCCAGCATTAGCCCATTACTTTATGCAGCGGGCTGCTGAACAGATGAACAGTGCAGAGAAACAGCTGCATCCGACAGCGCTACACATCATGCAGGCTTTTGAGTGGCGTGGCAATGTCCGCCAACTTGAGAATGTCTGCCTTTGGTTGACGGTGATGGCCACAGGCGACACCGTGATGGTGGATGATTTGCCACCAGAGCTGCTTGAAAATATCTCGTCTGATTTAGAAGCGTATCAAGAGCAAAGTCAGCCTACACAAGCTATGACTCACAATGAGCAAATACGCCCTCATTCCCACAGTTCAAGTTGGCAACAAGCATTGGCTGCTTGGGCTGAGCAATCTCTACAAACAGGAGAAACCGATATCTTGCAGACGGCAACCCCTGAGTTTGAACGCGTTTTATTGACGGCAGCGCTCAACCATAGTGGTGGCAAAAAGATCGCTGCTGCTAATTTACTCGGTTGGGGGCGCAATACCCTGACACGTAAATTACAGCAATTAGATATTTCTTCAGCAGAAGGGCAAAATAATCGTTATTAAAGGCGCAAACTCATAAACATGAATACCATTCATATCAATAGCTTATAAAAATAAGTGAAAATAAATGATAAATATTTAAAAATAATTGCAAATAGGGGTTGCCAAACGTTTCAAACTCTATATAATAGCCAACCACTGAGACGCACTACCGAATCAGTTAACTGTCTATATTGTGTTTGAGTTTAAACGCTAATAATGATAGAGTAACGGAAAATGGGGCTGTGGCGGAATTGGTAGACGCACCAGATTTAGGTTCTGGCG
>NZ_DKHR01000003.1:76782-123808 GCF_002453835.1 Psychrobacter sp. UBA6739 | reverse complement strand
GATAGTACATCTTAGACCAAATATCAAAGCCTGCTTTTTAGCAGGTTTTTTTGTGTCTGTATTTTGTCGGAAAACAAACACTCACTTCAAAACTAATTCAGATCTCCTTCGCTTTTCTTTAATACCAGATTAGTATTTTGGAATAAAAACCCACACCCATCTAATAATTACAATAAAACAATATTTATAATTAATTAGTAATACTAACGACTAATTGTTTACATTAGTTAACTTTTTGTTTACATTACCCTTGACAGGCTTAGGTATGAGATATTCTATAAACATCATACTTAAATAAAAGAGTTAAGTTTATTGATAGTCCAAAAGGAAAGATAATGAAAACTATAGTTGCCTTGTTGGCTGCCCTATCATTGGTTGGTTGTGTTTCAGCATCTGAGCATGCTGCCCAAGTCCAAAACAATGGAAACATCTCTGTAGGGGTTGTTCAAAAACAGATTAAAGTTGGAATGAGTGGCGCAGATGTGTTGCAGGCGCTTGGCTCACCAAATATGGTTTCTACTGACGACAAAAGAAGAGAAGTTTGGGTTTACGATAAGGTAGCAACAGATACCGTGCAGTCATCAAGTACAGGCTGGGTATTTGCTGTTTTAGCTGGTGGCCAGACTAGCTCAGGAGCATCGTCTAGATCACAAAGAACGCTGACTATCATAATAAAATTTGATGAGCAAAACTTGGTAAGAGACTTTGCATACCATTCCTCAAAATTCTAAAGGCCAGCTAAATGAAAAAACTGAAATATATATTTGTTGCTTGTGCCTTAGGAATAACAGGCTGTGCAACCACTCCACCAGAAAACTTATTTCAAGTAGCAGAGACCTCATTACAAGATCGACAAATGCAATCGAGATTTTTTGAAACAAGCAACGAGGTAGAGCTTCTTTCGGCTGGGGTAGCTGTGTTACAAGACATGGGATATTCAATAGATGAAACAGAGACAAAATCAGGTGTTGTGACCGCATCTAAAACTGTAGATGCTACTAACAATGCGCAGATAGCGGGTGCTGTATTACTAGCGGTACTTGGTGGCGGAAACATGTCGATTGATAGCCAGCAACAGATAAAAGTTAGTTTCGTAACATTACCGTCTAAAAACAATAAAAATGGTTATTTAGCTAGAGCTACTTTTCAACGCATTGTGACGAATACACAAGGACAGGTAACCAAAGCCGAAACAATGAAAACAGAAGAGCTATATGCTGAATTCTTTAACAAACTATCTAAATCAGTATTCTTAGAGGCTCAAAAAATATGAATACATTAAAAATAGCTTTATTCGCAGCTTGTCTAACTTTGATTACTGGTTGCGCTACAACTCATGATGCCAGAATTTTAGGCGCTGACAATCAAGTAGAATTACGTAGTATGCAAACTAGATCTTTTGATACTAGTGATAAAACTGTAGTTGTTAGAAATGTCATATCAACGTTACAGGATTTGAGCTTTGTAATTGATAAGGCTGATACCGACCTTGGTACTGTTTCAGCGACGAGATTGTATAATGGCAACAAGGTTAGAATGACTGTAACCGCGAGACCGTCTTCTTCTAGCAAGTCTGTAATCGTTAGAGCTAACGCTCAGTACAACCTAAAGCCAATTGAGAATCCTAAAATATATCAAGATTTCTTCTCATCTTTATCGAAGTCGCTTTTCTTATCAGATAATGCTGTAGAGTAAAACATAATATCCTAACCATTAAAAATAAAAAAAACTCACTAAATAGTGGGTTTTTTATTTAACTCCTTCCACATAAAACTGTACTCTTAGTAAATTCGTAATTGCTCTAAACTCTTCAACACCTCTTCCATACTCTGATACCTTCTCTCCACCCGCTTTGCCAATGCTTTATTAATGATACCTTGATAGTGACTATATTCTAACGGTAAGGTTGGAATAGGCTGTTGGCAATGCTGAATCGCCCATGCTTTTAATTTGTCATTACTGTTAGCACATATCTGAAACGGTCGCTTGCCTGTTAGTATTTCAACCATCATAATACCAAACGCATAGATATCACTTTGCACTGTCGCACTCTGACTCTTACTTTGCCAGCGTTCAGGGGCAAGATACGCTGGTGTACCAGCAAGACTAGTCTCTATTGATTTACTAATTGGCTTAGCTAAGGCAAAATCGTTTAACAATAAATCAGCCTTGATACAGCTATCATCCGCATGATTTGGCAAAAAATCATCTAGCAAAATATTACTGGGCTTAATATCATTATGTAGCCAACCAGCGCTATGTAGAGTAGCGATAAGGTGCGCAGATTGCACCATAAAATGATGCTTTCGTTGAGAATTTAATAACGAATGATTTCGAATATTAAGCTGAGTTGCTAAGCTACCACTGAGATAATATGGCATGGTAAGTATCGTCAGCTGCGAAAACGGATCTAATACCTGTACCCTTAAAGTTTCATAAGCGAGCATTGGCGGAGCAATAGCAAAAAGACTGTCTTGAAATCTCTTTTGATTGGCTGATAAATTATTGATAGATTTTAGAATACCGATTTCATGGGTTAAGCCCGCCAAATTTTGATTGCTAGCAGCCGTTAACTGCCATTTAATCATCACTCGACCAAACTGTAGATGCTGGGCACGCGTCAAGCCTTGGTAGTCATTCTCGTTATTATTGTTACTTTGCTGGCTGAGTCGTTGATGCGAAATATCGTTATAATTCAGGCTTGAGAATAACGCAGTCAATGTTGGCAACATTTGCTGTGCTTGCATTTGTAATGCTTGTTTTGCACACGCTTTTGCATTAGAGGAATTACTGGCATTATGTTTCATGGTAAAGTGAAGCCTTTATACGTCTAGTATGCCACACGTTATTTTAATTTTTATGAGCGACTGAGTATTATGCCCCAATCCACTAAGCCTGTTAAGAATTACGCCCTACCCGACCATTTATTGGATTTACTTGGACAGTATTTACAAGAGCAAGTCACGCCCACTATCGAGATTGATCCTGCACAGCTCGCCTATCGCTGGGTCGGTGGTCATAATGGACATTTGGAGCCATTGGCAGTGAACTTATTTTTAAGTTTAGATGATTTGCATGGTATCGATACGCAAAAGGCAAAACTGGTACAAAACACACGACAATTTCTAAAGGGCTATCCTGCCAATCATGTCTTGATGACAGGGACACGTGGTGCTGGCAAATCATCGCTGATTCGGGCATTGCTACAAGCCTATCATAGTGAAGGATTACGCATTATTGAAATTGCCCGTGATGACCTGCGAGTGCTTGATAAGATACGCGCCGTCATTAATGCACTGCCGACCGAGTGTGGTTGTCACTATGTGGTGTACTGTGATGACTTGGCGTTTAACGGTCAAGACGAGAGTTATCGGACGTTAAAAAGCGTATTGGACGGCTCGCTAGACTCAGAGCAAGACAAGTTGTTGGTTTATGCGACCAGTAATCGCCGTCATCTATTGCCTCAGCTAATGAAAGACAATGTCAATATTTATAATGGTCAAACCGATGAGGTCAATCCTTATGAAACCATTGATGAGACGGTATCGCTGTCTGATCGCTTTGGGCTTTGGTTGTCCTTTCATCCAATGGATCAAAACACCTATTTGCACATCGTGCGCCATTATTTATCACTTTCGCCAAACCGCCATCTAGATAATGCGAATGACGTTAAAGAAAGTAATAGTGAAGAAAAAAATAAGACGCTACCTGATAACATCAGAGCAGCAGCGTTGCGCTGGGCATCAGAGCGCGGTGGACGTTCAGGACGAGTGGCGTATCAGTTTAGCCGCTACTGGATAGGACAGACACGATTAGCAGCTGAAGACAGTCCATTGTAAAGCTTCATTAAAAGTTATTTTTATGATGACGCTCAGTGCTTAACGACCGCGTGCAGAACCCAGATATTGTACGCGGTTATTTTCATTAATATCTGCCAAATCAACGGCACCATCGACCATATATTGGTCAAAATCTGCGGCTAGCCATAGATTACCTTTGTAAACGCTCTCAGCATCTAAACGAATGTATGCCATATTTGGCGTCTTGCTATTAGGATTATCAAAACCCTGATAACGCGCGCTAAAGTGAGTCAAAATTAAATTATTTACACCACTTTTTTCCACAAAATCAGCCACCAATTGTGCACTACTATGCATTGGATCAAACTCTGGATTTTTGCCTTGAATCTTAGTCAACACCTCATGCGTATACGTCGCTTCATGCACCAATAAATCCGTATCAACCAACGCCGCAGTGAGACACGCTGGCGTATCGTTATCACCAGCCACCACTACTCGCGTTCGTGATAAATCATCATTGACATAATCGGCTGTATATAACTGCTGACCCTCTTCAGTGATAACGTCATGACCTTGCTGCAATTTACCCCATAGTGCGCTTGCAGGAATACCTTGCGCCAGCAGTTTATCCGTATCAAGCGTGCGATGATGGATAGTCTGCGTGATACCAAATGCATGAGAAGCAACCCGATGTGCTAGCGGCGTAATATCGATATCAAGCTGATGTTGGTCGCTTAAGCGAATATTTATCTTGCTTGTATCACTTTGCTCAGATAGCACCTCTTCAATCGCTATAAAATTGAGAGCAAAAGGTAAATACAATTCCGTGGTTAAGGTAATGGCTTCGAGCAATGTCTTGATTGCTTTTGGGGCAATGAGGGTCAGCGGCTCACGGCGTCCTGACATGGCGGCACTCGCCAACAGTCCTGGCAGACCATAACAATGATCGCCATGCACATGGGTGATACAGATAGCAGCTAGTTGATTCAAAGAGAGCTTTGTATGTAACAGTTGCTGCTGTGTGCCTTCACCGCAATCAATCAATAGCCATGGGCGCGACTTTTTATTTTGATTGGCATTCTGTGGTTGATTGCCTTGCTGTGCGCTAGATAAATAAGGATTAAGACATTCAATCGCCAGTGCTGTCACATTGCGCTGTTTGGTTGGCACACCAGCAGAGGTACCCAAAAAAGTCAGCTTCAACATAGATTGCCCCTCTTACACATGATACTTATCTGCTATGACAATTGGCACATCATGGTTTTTTGCGCTGCAACCATCTGCCCACCATTGGCCGTACATTCACTGACCATATTGGACTCATAAGATTTCCAGCCGCCATAAAAGCTGGCAATACATAGTATAACCACGAGCAATTTTTGTGACCATGCTTTAATGGATACCTGCTGATGGTTCACATTGTCAGCAGTAGTATCAAGCGCGGGCTTAGCAGCAATGTCAGTATCGACATCAGTATGCTTGTTATGCGATTTATTTAAGTCTGTCATTTCTTATCCTAAAAAAGGTTTTGTCTATGAATAAACAAAACCTTTTATTTTAATATCAAATTAGTTATTTATGAACGATTAAATCCGCCGCTTTTAGAACTGCAAACGACCACCCTTTTCTTCTGCACGCTTAAAGGCATCACGCTCCTCACAGCGTTTTAGCCAAATTAAGATATTGGCATATTTACTGCTATCTAATCCTGTACCAGCATTGGCACCCACAACCGCAAGATGCATTTGGATATCAGCGGCACTAAATTCGGCCCCTGCAAACCAATGATTGTCTTGCAAATGCTGCTCCATCATCGCCAATATAGCATCTAGACTTTTGCTTATCATATTTTTTTCGACTTGGTTGCGGATGCTTTTGCTCACAGGCTTGATGAGCATGGGCGACTGCTCAACCACTTTGGTAAATACCAAACGCATGACCAATGGCGGCATCACTGATGCTTCAGCGAAATGTAACCAAAACGTGTAAGCCTCCCACGCCGCTTCATTATCATCGGCAGGCTTGAACTGTTTCTCGCTATCATAATGCTTCAACAAGTATTCGATAATAAAACCTGATTCGATGAGCACACGGTCATTTACTTCTAACATGGGTGCATGACCGAGCGGATGTATTTTTTTTAAACTGTCAGGCGCACGGTATGCTTTATTGCGCTCATAGCAAGTCAATTGATAATCGACGCCAAGCTCTTCTAACAGCCAAATAATACGAAATGATCGCGAATTTGCTAAATGATGAAGGTGTAACATAAACCATCCTAGTTATAATGTGAATAAGTTATCGTGTGAATAAGTCATAATATGTATAGTTGGTGCCACGCATTCCATTAATAAACGTTGTTAAGCGTGGCAGCAATGCTATCGATAATAGCGTAATTAATGCCTCTTTAACACAGAAACTGTGTAGAGTAATGACGAAAAATACTGCCCGCTAAGTCAGGTCTATATCGACTTGCTGGCAGGTGCTACTTTGAATGCAGCTCTTCAATTTTGCGTGTCATCTTATGTATTTTTTGCTGATACTTTCTAATTTTACGGAAACGATGCGCGGTTAATACACCTTTAATACGGCGGTTTTTCAGACGGCGACGTGGTGGGAAGCTACCCACTTGTGGCTCATTATAACCATGCAAACGGTCATCACGCTTACGCGCCAAGTAACCAAGCGCACTATCCACAATCATCATCAACAACGCGACAAAAATCATGCCGTACATAAATAAAGAGCCGCCCTCATCGATACTTTGATGCAAAATCGTGATGGAAAATATAAATAAAAATATCGGCTCAAGGTAGCATAAAGTGCCAAATAATGAGACGGGCAGCTTTTGGCTGGCAACCATGGTCAATGACATCGCAGCCGTACTGATAATGCCTAATAGTGGCAACAGATACCAAAACTTATCGGTAGATATCGCCAGCGCAAACCCGCCATTGAGATATAAAGCAATCAACACCACCGGCGTCAATAAAACAAGGTCAGAGATAAGCCCTGTAATCGGCGGCACTGCCAATTTACGACGCAGTAGATAATAGGGCGGATAACCCAAGCAAACAAATAAAGTCGCCCAAGAAATACTGCCGTACTGAAAGACATCATAGGCAATACCTGCGCCTGCGCAAATGGTGGCAATCCATTGTAACAAGCTCATGTCTTCGTTATAAAAAAACCGACCAACCATAATCATAATCATTGGATATAAAAAGTAACCCAGTGTCACCTCAAGCCCCAAATCATTGACAGGTGCCCACATAAATATCCAGATTTGCGCGCCCAATATTGGTGTGGGTATGATAAATAAAAACCATTCTTTGGGCGACTTTAGGGTTTTGAGATAATCAAAAATATGCTGCCACTGCTTAAGCACACTAATCAGCAGCACCAGACTCAATAGCATCATCAGTACGCGCCAAGAAGCGACTTGCGTCCCTGACAACGGCTGCATCAATAGACCAAATAAGAATAGCAATGAATATAAAAAATTTGCTGCCACTGCAGCGATGGTACCTTGCGACGTTTGATTCGTGGTAAGCATAACGACAACCTTGAAAAATGAGCGCACGTCCTTGGCAATTTTAGAAAAAAACAAAAGCCTCCGACGCGGACGTCGAAGGCTTTTTGATCTATAAACTCTGTTATCTACAACATAATCATATAATATTGAGATAAATACTTGGAATATATCGTGTTTATCTTGTGGTCGGTATTATGTCAAAGTCAGAATAGATAAGCAATACACCTGCTTCACTAAAGCGTTCACCTATCCATTCAGCATCTTACTTTGCACTCAACTGCTCGATTTTTTGCTGTATTCTATCCATCTTTTTTTGATAGCGCCGAATCTTGCGAAAACGATGCGCGGTTAAAACCCCATCAATACGCTGATCTATGAAACGACGACGCGGCGGAAACCCGCCCACTTGTGGCTCTCGATAGCCATGCAAATGATTGTCACGGCGGCGCTTAAGATAACCTTTTATACTATCAGCAATCATCACCAGTAACGCCAAACTTACCATACCATACATAAATAGCGAGCCGCCCTCATCGAGACTTTGACTTAGAACAGTGATGGATAAAACAAACAGCAGCATAGGCTCGACATAGCTTAGCGCCCCAAATAATGACACGGGTAATTTGCTACTGGCAATCATGGTTAAGGACATCGCCAGCGCACTAAAAGCTCCTAGCAGTGGTAATAAATACCAGAACTTGATGTCCTGTGCTGCCGTACTAAAGCCGCCGCTAAAATACAACATAATGAGCACTACTGGCGTTAACAGAGCCAAATCAGACAACAGCCCTGTAATAGGCGGCACAGCCAGTTTACGCCGCAGCAGATAATAAGGTGGATAGCCCAAGCACACAAACAACGTTACCCAAGATACTGAGCCATATTGAAAGATATCATAGCCAATACCTAAGGCTGCACATAGCGCCGCCACCCACTGCAACGCACTCATATGCTCGTGATAAAAGAAACGACCCAGCACTATCATTACCAGCGGTAATAAAAAATAGCCCAAGGTGACATCCAGACCAAAGCCATTGACTGGTGCCCACATAAATAGCCAAATTTGACCACCCAAAATCGGTGTGGGCAAAATAAATATCAGCCACTCTTTCGGAGTTTTTAAGGTTTTCAAATAATCAAAAACGTGTTGCCATTGCTTGGTAAAACTGACCAACAATAGCAAACTTAGCAGCATCATGAGCACGCGCCATGAGGCTACCTGCGTACCTGTCAAAGGCAGCATAAATAGCCCAAACACAAACATCATCGAAAATAAAAAGCTCGATGATATCGAAGCAAGGGTTCCTTGAAAAGTTTGATTGGTCGAGAGCATAACAACAGCCTTAAAAAATAGAACTTTATGGGCATTATTTATAAAAAATTAGAGCAGCGGAAACTTAAAAGCAGACTCTAACAATAGATGACATACAGAAAAAAATAAAAGCCTCCGACGATAACGTCAGAGGCTTTTTATAGAACAATCATATAAGACTAGATCAAAAAGCTAACTACTGAGACATTTATTCGTCGTCTGCGTTTTCACCGTCTGTACTATCAACATCTAATTCATTGTCAGTAGCAATATCCATAACGTCATTCGTTGCTGTGTTGCCAGTCGCCGCATCGATATCTATCTGCTCTTGACCTGCCACATCAAGTGTACCGTCTTCTCTCATGGCGTCAACCAGCTCATCGTCACCTTCTTCATGCTCAACACGCGCCATAGCGACCAGCTTCTCGTCTTTTGATAGACGAATCAGCGTCACACCTTGCGTATTACGACCAGAGCTAGCGACATGCTCAACGGGCGTACGAACCAATGTACCTTTATCAGAGATTAAAATAATATCGTCTGTAGAGTCAACCTTAGTGGCTCTTACTAGCGCACCATTACGCTCACTGGTTTTGATGGCAATTACACCGCCGCCGCCACGATTTTGGGTATTGAACTCATCGATAAAGGTACGTTTACCAAAGCCGTTTTCACAAGCAATAAGAATTTCGCGGACATCATCTTCGATCACAACCAATGATTTTATAGACTCATTAGCCGCCAAACGCATACCACGAACACCTTTAGCCGTACGACCCATCACACGAGCATCATTTTCATCAAAACGAATGGCTTTACCACTGGATGCAAACAACATCACTTCTTGGCTACCATTAGTGATACGAGCACTGACCAGCTTATCGCCCTCTTCTAGTCCAACCGCAATCAAGCCGTTCGAGCGAATATTGGCAAACTGCTTAAGCTCTACCCGCTTCACCGTACCATTAGCCGTTGCAAAGAACACAAAAGGTGGCTCTGCTTGCGTGCTAGCGTCTAATGAATCATCATCCCCATCTATTAGATCATCTGTTAATGCTTCACCTTTTACCGATAGCTCTTCCACTATTTTTGGAATCGGTAGTATCGTAGTAACAGTTTCATCAGGATTTAAGCCAATTAAATTCACTAATGGACGACCGCGAGCACCTCGACTGGCAATCGGCACTTCAAAACCACGTAAGCTAAAGACACGACCGCTATCCGTGAAGCACAATACGGTAGCATGCGTTGAGGTCACAACCAAATGATCAATCACATCATCTTCTTTCATTGCGGTTGCAGACTTACCTTTACCACCACGTTTTTGTGCGACATAATCGTCAATCGGCTGAGTTTTTGCATAACCAGTACGTGAGACCGTCATGACAACCGTCTGTTCAGGAATCAGATCTTCACGGTTAAAATCAGTACGTGAGTCAATAATATCAGTACGGCGCTCATCACCAAAGTTATCACGAATCTCAATCATCTCATTGGAGATAATGGTCATTAGCTTATCAAAATCACCAAGAATAGACTCTAAATGAGCAATTTCACGTAGCAAATCCTGATATTCTTCGGTCAATTTGTCTTGCTCAAGACCCGTTAGACGATGCAACTGCATATCTAAAATCGCGTTGACCTGCTCAAGTGATAAGCGATAACGTTCTTCGCCCTCAATCAAGCCAAATGGTGCTTTAGGATCTTCGCCTTCGATATAGTCAGGACGCACAGATTGGCTACCAGCCGCGGTAAGCATCGCCACCACGCTACCTGAACCCCACGTATTATTTAATAGGCTTTCACGTGCCAAACCGCGGTTAGCAGAGGCTTTGATCGTTGCAATAATCTCGTCGATATTGGCTAACGCAACGGTCAAACCTTCGAGTAAATGACCACGTACGCGCGCTTTGTTTAACTCATAAATCGTACGGCGTGTCACCACTTCTTGGCGATGACGTACAAAGGCGGCAATCAGCTGACGCAAAGTCAGTAATTTCGGCTGACCATTATCGAGCGCAACCATATTGATACTAAAGCTTGATTCGAGCGGCGTTTGCAAGAACAAGTTATTAACGATAACTTCAGCTGTCTCACCACGACGCAAATCAATGGCGATACGCATACCATCTTTGTCAGACTCGTCACGAATCTCGCTAATACCTTCAATCTTTTTATCACGTACCAGCTCTGCGATACGCTCAATCATTTTAGCTTTATTAGATTGATAAGGTACTTCGGTAAAGACAATACGCTCACGATCGCGGTTGACACCCGTATCACTCATGGCTTCAATATGATAGCGACCACGGATGTGCAAACGACCTTTACCCGTGCGATAAGCATCTAAAATACCAGCGCGACCATAAATGATACCGCCTGTAGGAAAATCAGGACCTGAGATGTGTGACATCAACTCTTCAGCTGATACTTGTGGGTTTTCGGCATAAGCCAAACAAGCATTAATCACTTCTGTCAGGTTGTGCGGCGCCATATTAGTCGCCATACCAACAGCAATACCAGTCGCACCATTAATGAGTAAGTTTGGAACACGCGCTGGCATGACGCTAGGCATACGCTCAGAACCATCGTAGTTGTCTTCCCAATCAACTGTGTCTTTGTCCAAATCAGCAAGCATCTGATGCGTCAGCTTGGTCATACGTACTTCGGTATAACGCATGGCAGCCGGAGGATCATCATCGATCGATCCAAAGTTACCTTGACCGTCAACCATCGGATAACGCAAACTAAAATCCTGCGCCATCCGCACAATGGCATCATAGACCGCACTATCGCCATGTGGGTGATATTTACCAATGACATCGCCGACGACACGTGCAGACTTCTTATATGGCTTATTATAGTCGTTAGATAGCACGTGCATGGCGTACATCACACGGCGGTGTACAGGTTTGAACCCATCACGCACATCAGGCAGCGCACGCGAGACAATCACGCTCATCGCATAATCCAGATAGGATTGCTTTAGTTCCTCTACGATGCCAATAGGACTGACCGATTCGCTCATATACACTCCTTCACTCACATTGTTTTTCTAATGTTGACACGTTTGTTCAAGATACTCATGGGTCATACAAAAATATAGCTGCATCAATGCGCAGCTACTATCAGAATAGTGACCCTAAAAAAGCACTGTCAAAGGTGCAAAACAATAGGAAAATAGTGATACGGTTTTTGTTAAAAATAATGTTCAATTAAAGAAGCTATTTTAGCACAAATTTGCTGATTTAGGGGCGTCTGGCTGTTATTAAAATTAAGCAAAACAGCTGATTAGCGGTTTTTTTCACTCTAATAACAAGGGTAAAAACAACTTTAACGACATACTTGTTTTGATTGACTGATTTTGCCGTTTTTGCAAACAAATTTACCATCTTTTGAGCAGTGAGATACGCCGCCCATTTTGCCCGAACAAGGTGTATTCTTAGCCTGTGCTTGACTGATCGGAGCTATGATAAAGACACAGGCAATTAGTGATAATATTATCGATTTCATATTTTTCTCTTATTGAGGATTAAATGATATTCATGAAAAAACTGCATCCAATGGATACAGTTTTTTCGATACTCAGGCTATTTTTTATGGTTAAAATGATCTCTATTAAGCAGGTTTAAATTCCTGATTAAAGAACTCACGTGTGGCTTGCGTACAAGCCGTACTGACTAGACCGCCGTGATAGTTGCCCAATACAGCAACGCTTGCAGGTATGCCTTGCTGTGCTCCTGCATCTACTACGCGTTGAAGATTTTGAACAAAGTTACTTTGAACACTTGTTACCACAGAATTAATATTCCATTGGTTCATGGACGCCTGTCCAATAAGTTGAACATTAGAATTATCAGGACGATCATCAGCTGTCGTCGCATCAACATCTAATACTGTCACGTTAACGGTAAGCGCTGGATTTTGTGCGACACTCCCTTGAATAATAGCAGCCATTGAACTGGTATTTAGGTCATAAAAAACCGTTGGATCTTGATTACCACCACATAGCAGAGTTGGCATTTTTGGTACATATCCACGTAGATCATTGGCTTTTAAGGCTTTTCGTAAGTTGTTTTGTGGATTGGCTGCTAGTGATGCTCCTGTCATCGCGATTAGGCTATCAGGGTTCTGTAATGCATCTGCGACATAAGCGGTACGGAAGTCTGTTTTGATCAGATAATTATCATCCGCGAAGCCAATAGAAGCAAAGGGAACGGTAGGCGCTGGTAGAAGATCAAGCGTGGGATTGTTTTCAGGATCTTTTTCAAACAGCGCATTATCAGGCAGTTTATTAGCAGCGACCAACTCACCAAAGCTCAATAAACTTGGTAATTGTGTGTTTGCATAATTGGCAGTGAATATATCAGCAGTACTATTATAGACATTGCCATACGCATTTTGGAGACCAGATGCCAGTAGCGGTGCAAAACGCGATGCACCGATATTGACGTTACCCGAAAATATTGCATCACCAAACGCTGCCAGTGCATAAGGCCCTGATAAAGGTGCAATGGCAGTGACAGGCTCATCATTTTTCTCGAACATTCTTGCAGTTGCCATCGCCACATGCCCACCCTGAGAGTAACCACTGATGAATAACTTACCAGAGTCATCAAGGTTGGTGTAGTCAGGATCATTAGCGCGTTGTTGTCTTGCAATGATGGTACGGGCACTGTCTAACGCATCAGCCATGTCAGTGGCTTGTTGCTCAGCCACAAGGTATGGATGGTAATCAAGATCAGACTCATCGTAACCAGCATAGTTTGGTGCAACGACGATGTAGCCTTGAGCGGCAAAGTTGGCAGCGATTAATGTCGACTCACCAGCGGCTGGATTTTGAGGATTAGCGACTTGACTAAAATCGTAGCCTTTGTCCGTAGTTGTACCATGGGCATACAGCAAGATAGGTCGATCGCCTTGACAGTCAGCACTGTCGCCACTTGGTAGCATCAAAGCTGCTGTCGCGTTGGTACGCTCACCCGCGGCTCCTACTGTCGGATAGCTGACTTTTTCGATTTTGATATCGCATTTGGCATCAGGGGTTGCCGTACCATCAAGACCAAACTGGGTATTTATTTGCGCGGTGTTAAATGAGCTGATTGATTTAACTGACGTCGCAGAGTCAGAGCCTATGACAGCATCAAAGTCATTGTCATCGCCACAACCGACGAGTAGCAAGCTACTGGCAATAGCGACGGATAATAGGCAGCGCAGCATCACAGGCTTGCTCGTCGTAATGGATACTGATTGATGGGTACTGCTAGATGATTTGTCAGTTATAGCGGTAGTAGATTTAGATACGATCATGGTTGCTGTCCTTAGCGGTGGTAGATCAGACGTTTGCTGAGAGTCCTTGACAATAAAAAATTTCAGTATGGCAGACTCTTTTTATCGATTGGTTTTTATCGAATACAGTGAAGTATCAAATATTTTCAATAAAACTTACTCAATAATTGTTTCTTAAACCTTACTACTTATACCGTAAAATATTGTGAAAAGCTACTGGAAAACAGGTATTTAATGGCATCTTTAATGCTATGGTAAAGCTAGTATTGGCGTCAAACCTAGCTTAGCTTTTGTCTTTGTTGTACGATGTTCCAAAATACCACCCTAATACAGATAGCGCTTTATGCAAACCCATAGTGAAAGTACCAAAGAACATGACAACCAATCGGTTGATCTGACACAAACAATCGACGCATCAGGCGATATACGTGCCGATCGTAGCTTCGATGCGATTGCGGATCATTTTGAAAAAAAGGTCTACGGTGGCTTAAAAGGCGATATTCGATTGGCGGTGCTACGCCGTGATATCTTTGAATATAGCGCGCAAATGAGTGAAAGCCTTGGGCGACCTTTACGTATTTTGGATGTGGGTGCAGGGCTCGCACAGATTGCAATAGAGCTGGCAGCTCAAGGTCATACATTGGTCATCAATGACATCTCAGCCAATATGCTAGAAAAAGCGAAAGCGAGTGCCGCGCAGATAGACGAAAACCTCGATATCACATGGTATGTTTGCCCCTATCAGGAGCTGCCAGAAAAATTAGACAAAGAAAAGCATGAAAAGTTTGATTTAATCATGTGTCATGCGCTGCTTGAATGGTTGGCAGAGCCCGCTGCCGTGATGGACTTTTTTGATCAGCAATTAACGGATAATGGTGCGCTATCTTTATGCTTTTATAACCCAGTAAGCTTTGATTATCGCAACCTGATCATGGGGAATTTTAACTTACTCGATAATACAGAATACAAGGCGGACAACAAAAAAAGCCTCACGCCCAACCATCCTGTCGCCAAAGAAGAAGTTGAATCTTGGTTGACGGCGCATCATTATCAGACCATACGTACCAGTGGTCTGCGCGTATTTCATGATTATGCCCCGCTTAAGCGTGGTGGTCACAATGACCCAGAGGCCGTGATACGCATGGAGCTGCGCTACTCGCAATTAGAGCCGTATAAACGGTTGGGACGTTATTTGCACATATTGGCGACGCGATAAGCGTAAGTGCAAGCACCTGTTTTTTGGAGGGAGTTTTAATCAATATAATCGCAGCAGTGTAAAATAGGTATAAAGTAGATACAAGGCAGCCAAGCGTCAATAGCATACCGTGTGCATGTCGCGAGGTTAATTTCCTAATCCTTTATAAATGCTTTGATTATAACGACTATTCTGTCTCATCAACTCTCTCTGATCTATCATACTCTGACCAAGTCGTCGCATTGATGTCTTTTTCATCAAATACCACGACATGCTCTAGGATAGGTAAGATACCAATCTGCGATCCAATCTCATGATTATGGTGACTGGCGACTAAAGACAGTACCGTTTGCCCGTCGTCAAGTTGCAAGCGATATAAATAGTTGGCACCGCGAAATACGCGTCCAACGACTAAAGCGGTTTGTGTGCTCTCATCGTCATGAATGATATCATCAGGGCGCACCAACACCTTAATCGGTGTGCCGTTAGGATAATCATACTCGCAATACTGTGGGTACCCTGATTCATCATACACTTCCATACGCCGATAGATATCGCCTAATGCCGTCTCAACATGGCCTTCTTTGATGATGCCATCTATCATCGCGCCTTCGCCGACAAACTCGGCGACAAAAGGACTGATTGGCTCATGATATAGCTCGCTTGGGGTTGCCCACTGTACCAGCTTGCCTTTATGCATCACCCCCACTTTATCAGCCAGTGCAAAGGCTTCGTTTTGATCATGAGTGACCAATATTGCCGTGGTATTGGTGCGTTTAAGAATATCACGGACATTCATTGCCAATGATTCACGTAGCACCACATCTAGATTAGAAAACGGCTCATCGAGTAGTAATAGTTTTGGCTTTGGGGCTAATGCACGGGCTAATGCCACCCGCTGCTGTTGGCCACCTGACAGCTCATTTGGACGTTTGTCAGCATGCTCAGACAATTCAACCAGCTCTAGCATCTCAGCGACACGGGCTTTTTTGTCAGCAGCAGACCATTTATTCAGACCAAAAGCGATGTTTTTTGCCACGCTCAAATGCCCAAACAACGCATAGTCCTGAAACACCATACCCATACCGCGTTTGGCGGGTGCGACTGCATACGAGTTGCGGTCAGTTTTATCAGTAAGACATTGATTGTTTAAGAGAACCGTACCATCACGGCTTTGTTCCAGCCCTGCAATCGCTCTTAGTGCCGTGGTCTTGCCGCAGCCGCTATAACCCAAAAAGCAACCAATCTCGCCTTGCTTCAATTCCAATGACAAACCATTGACGATAATCGTATCGTCATAACCGACGATTAAATCTTGCACACTAAAATAAGGACTAGTAGCCGTAGCTGCCTCAGTATTTGTCTCAACATCTTGGCTAAAAGCACTACTTTTTTCTAAAGACTTACTAGGCTGGGCGGGCGACGTCTTAACTTGAGCAACTGGTAATTTTTTTATATGCTCCAGTCTTGCCTTCGCCTTTATTGACTTGGCATTGATTGATTTAGAGTCTGCTGAGCCTTTCATTGAATCAGTGTACATAGACGGTACCAGTTAGCTATTAGTAAATAAAACGCATAGATAAAACAGTGAAAACAATCATAAAATGGAGCGTTATCGGATAATGCAGATTCACTCTAAAAACACCTTAACCTTGCTTATCGCTTTGACGCAATAATATCCAAACAGGCAGCAGCCCAACCAGCACAATCAATAAACTTGGCAACGCAGCTCGTCCCCACATGCCTTCGCTGGTCATCTCAAACACCCGCACCGCCAGCGTATCCCAGCCTTGGCGACGCGTCATTAACGTAATCGGCATCTCTTTCATGACTTCAACAAACCCCATCAATAGTCCTGTCAATATTCCTGGACTAATGACAGGCAACATCACTTGCCGCCAGCGCTGGTAAGGACTGTCACTCAGTAATTTGGCAGCCGCTTCTTGATTGACCGTTAGTCGCTGTAGCTGTCGATCAACTGGCTGAAAACTCACCGTCATAAAACGCGTTGATAATGCCAATAGCATCACTATCACACTGCCTGATAATACTTGCTGCGTGGTAATCCCAAAGGCAATCATTTGGTTGTCTAGCCAAGCAATTGGGATAAAGATGCCCACTGCCAATACTGTACCCGGCACCACATAACCCAAATTTGCCAAAGTAGTCATGAGCTTGGTCAATTTATCAGGATACTGCCGCTTAATCCACGCAATAATAATCGCCAAAAAGGCAATAAAAATCGTGGTCATGCTAGCAATCATGAGGCTGTTGGTCACAAAATCAATATAGCGCGCATCGAAATCTTGGCGAAAATTCAATGCCGTCCAGTAGATAAGCTGCAAAAATGGGATTAAAAAAGCGCCAGCAAACACCAAGGTACACAGCAATGTCATACCCAATTTCGCGGGCGTGCTGGCATCAAAACGCTGACTACTACCTTGAGTCACATTATTGCCGCGCTTGGTTTGCCAATACTGCTCAAACAATACCACAATAAAGATCACACCGATGAGCAAAGCTGCCAATTGTGCCGCAGTGGTCAAACTAAAGAAGCCAAACCATGCTTTGTAAATAGCCGTGGTAAAGGTATCAACATTAAAGACTGACACGGCACCAAAGTCTGCCAAGGTTTCCATACTGGCAAGCAATAGTCCGCCAATAATCCACGGCAAGGCTTGTGGTAATGCCAACCGAAAAAACACGCGGCTACGGCTTAAGCCCAGCATTTGTCCTGCTTCAATCACGCGCCTGCCTTGCGATAAGAACGCTTGACGCGCCAGCAAATAGACGTAGGGATAAAATGCTAGGGACAATACCAAACCTGCTCCCCAGACATTACGGATCGAAGGAATCGCTGTATCAAAGCCTAGGTCGCGCAAACCTGTTTGTAATGGTCCACTAAAATCAACAATACCAATGGTGACAAACGCCAATACATAGGCAGGTATCGCCAGCGGTAACATCAGCGCCCACGAAAAAAACCGCTGTCCAGGGAAGCGGTACATACTGGTTACCCAAGCAAGCGCTGTGCCAATAGTGCCAGACACGACCGTTACCATCAGCAATAAAATCGCGGTATTTTTAAGCACTTGCGGCAGCACATAATCTGCCATGTGCGTCCAGATATCAGCAATTGGCTGCGTCCAAGATAGCAACACAATCAAAATTGGCAAAAGCATAAACGACGAAATCAGTCCTAAGACTGATTTTGAGATAATACGTTTACGGACGGCGTGGTCTTGGCTGACAGTCTGCTTGCCATCAATATTATGATTATCCATATTGTTGGCATTAGCACTATCATTGACTGTATCGTTTTGACGTACAGACGCGTCTGGCGTTTTGATCATATCATTATTACCGTGTCATACGCATAAAGACCTTATAACATTATACCAAACTCAAAAATACGGCTAAAAACACTGTCTGCTTTGAACATAAACACTATCATTTAGCCTATCAAGCTTGATACTCGTGCTTGATAGGCATTGTCATTTTTGAGAAGGGTATGACTGTCAATACCTTATTTATAACCTGCTTTGTCCATCAACTGAATGGCTTGGGTTTGTAGCTCACCAAACTTTTGCACATTGATATCGTCTTTTTTGAATTCACCCCATGATCTGAGCATTTCTGACTCATCAACCCCTACTTTTACTGGGAATTCTTTGTCTGAGCTGGCATAAAGACCTTGCGCCTCATCAGAAGACAACCACTCTATCAGTTTAAGCGTCCCATCTGGATTGTCTGAACCTGCGACCACACCAGCACCTGAAATATTTACGTGTGTACCAGTCGTGCCTTGGTTTGCCCAAAATATTTTCACAGGGAAGTTAGGTTTTTCATCGAGCAGACGACCGTAGTAGTAACTGTTGGCAATGCCCACTTCACACTGACCAGCAGCGATGGCTTCTAGCATACTGGTATCATCACTGAACACGTCAGTAGCTAAGTTAGCGACCCAACCACGGACGATTTCTTCGGTTTTCTCTTCGCCTAAATGCTCCATCATACTGGCCACAAGCGACTGGTTATAGACCTTTTTAGAGGTACGTAGGCATAACTTGCCTTTCCATTTTGGATCGGCTAAATCTGCATAAGTAGACAATTGGTCGGCACTGACTTTACTTGGGTCATAAAAGATCGTACGAGCACGCAATGATAGCCCTGTCCACTGACCTTTTGGATCACGATATTTGGCAGGAACGTTGGTCTCTAACACAGTAGAGGATACTGGTTGTAACAAGCCTTGCTGAGCCGCTTGCCATAAGTTACCCGCATCAACCGTGAGCAGCATATCGGCTGGCGTGTTCTGACCTTCAGCTTGCAAACGCGCCATGAGCGGACCTGTACTATCTGTGACCAGCTCAATCTTCACACCTGTCTGTTCTGTATAACGGTCTAGCAATGGCTTAATCAGCTGCTCATTTCGCGAAGAATAAATAGTAATCGTTTGACCACCTTCACTCGTAGCACCATCATTAGCAGCTGGTTGCTCAGTAGCCGCCGCTGATGTCTCCGCCTCCACGCTCTCTTCTGTTGTAGATGAATTGCTACAACCAGCCAGTCCCAACATCATGCCAAATACGGCAACAGGCAAGATAAGCTTAGTAGAAGTTAGGTTAGCGCTAATGGCATTCAATGACATGGTTTTCCCCATAATGATGCTACGAAAAGGTGAGATAAATAGACGAGATGACAATAAGATAAGACGGCGCTAAAGACCTATAATAATAAGGTTCAATCACGCGATAATCTCTGAAACAACATACTAATAGAAATGATATTAATTATCAATACATTTGTTTAACTCAGAAATACACCGATAATTTGGCTCAATTGTCTCTTTTTAAGGACAAATTTATAGATCTTCATGGAGTAATGTATAGATTTTCTAAGTGATGGCATGTCTTAATTATCTTTCAATGATCTGCTGATTCACGACAGCAACCATTGACCTAAAATCACATTGACGGCGGCTTCTGTACGCAGGATGCGCGAGCCTATAGTCACTGCCGCGCAACATTGAGTGGCGAGCAGTGCTATTTCATAATCAATCCAGCCGCCCTCGCTACCGATACAAACCAGACTTGGCAATCCTAACGATGGCGGCTGTTGTAGATACTGTGTCAAGGATAGCTCACTATACGGGTGCGCCACGATGGCTCGATTGGTTACCAAACCTGCCAGCTCATCTTCCACGAATGGCTTGAAGCGTTTTTGTAAAGTGATACGAGGTGCTATGGTGTCAACCCCTTGTTGCAGCCCTTCTAATACAAACTCATCAAGGCGCTCAAGCATCGGACTTTGCCAATAGCTTTTTTGCGTGCGATAGCTATTGATTAAGATGATATCGCGCACACCAAGCGCGGTCATATCCATGATTAAGCGGCGTAGCACTTTAGGACGCGGTAGTGCCAATACAACGGTCAAATCTAACTTAGGTGGCGGCGAAGTGGTGAGCTGGATATCACGCAACTCAATAGCATCAGAGCGGATGCTCTCAATCACAGCAGTGCCCAAATGACCGCCCATTTGACCGATTTTCAGCGTATCACCAACTTTTGCTGTTAGCACTTTATTGACGTGATTTATTTGTGATAATTCATCAATATATGCCGCATCCGAAGAGAAGTTTTCAATGGGTAATAATAGACAATTCATAGCAGCTCTTGGCTTGGTTGTTGAATAGCATGCTGCTCGACAACCTCTTTAATCATGGTAAATTGGCGGGTCAGTACGGCTTGCTGTTGTCTCGTCATTCGCGCGCCAGCTTGCCCTGCTTGTGCCGCTACCTCAAGATCACTGAGCCAAGACACTAGCTGCTGATAAATGAGCGCTACCTCCTCTTTAGCGGCAGGCTTCTTACGAGAGGATTGTTGATTCGTATCATCATTAGTAGTAGCCGCACTAACAGTAACGGGACGATAGAAAACATTGTTTGGCTGATATAACGCGCCGACCTCCGCCAATTTATCCACCACGCTTTGGCAAGACTGCGTATAGCGTCCCATGAGTACAGGCGTTGCCACACTCGCTGGCTCAACGGGATTATGTCCACCGACATCTACTAACGAGCCGCCGACCAGTGCCACATCTGCCAACTTATACCACGTCATCAGCTCACCCATGCTATCAGCCAGATAGACTTGTGTGTCTACATGAATGCTATCTTCTGCACTACGCCGTGCCATTGTTAATTCGGACGCTTGAATGAGCGCTGCTACTTCATCAAAACGTTCAGGATGTCTAGGTACAATGATAAGCAGCGCATCAGCGAGCGCGGGATGAGACAATAGCTGTTGATGCAATGACAGTGCCGTCTCTTCTTCGCCACTATGGGTACTTGCGGCAACCCAAATCGGTCGACCAGCGATATTCATCTCTTTTGCTAATGTGGACTCTTTGGCCGATTCAGAATATTGGTTTGGTACGCTAGAATTTTCTGTATAGTTGTTTTCTATATCAGCCGCTTTATCTTCAATTTGAGGCGTATTAATCACCCATTTGAGTGAACCTGCGACACGAATTTGCGCGCTATTCGCACCCAATTGTCGAAAGCGTTTCGCTGAGTCGCTGTCTTGGGCGATAATCAAAGTCAGATTTTTCATCATGCTGGCACTGACCGCAGCAATTTTTTGATAACTTTTAAAAGAAGACGCTGACAGCCGACCGTTGACCAAGATACTGGGAATACGGTGTTCGGATAATTTGGTTAGGATATTTGCCCACAGTTCCGTTTCTACAAACAGAGCAGCGATGGGCTTGACATGCGCCAAAAAAGCCTCAATCACAGTTGGGCTGTCGACAGGTACGTAGCTATGGCTCATCCGACCTTGAGCAATATCATCGGCGAAACGGCTAGCACCGCGAGCAAAACCTGTCTGCGTGGTATTGGTTAGCCATATTTGATAGCCATCAGCCAATAATGTATCTAATAATGGCGCGACGGTATTGGTCTCGCCCAATGACACCGCATGACACCAAATAACACCTTTATTGGTTTGCGCATTAGTCACTTTAGCCACTGGTCGCGGCGGATATTGTTTACCAAAACGCTGCGCCACTTCTTGTTGATAGTTGTCGCGGTTGTGTGAGCGTTGCCAAACTTGCAGTCGATATAGCGGCTTAAGTAAGCCAATGGCGCACTGATAATACAAAGGCGCAGTATAAACAGTGCGACTGGGCAACGATACTGGGTCAGTCGCTTCTAAAGCACAATCAGAGGATATAGGAGAAGATGGCATAAAGTTGCCCAGATTAGTAATGGCTTAAATAATATAGTCGATTCACTATAAAATAGTGACGGCATTCACCTCTTTAAATTAAATCGACTATAACAAAGTGACGGTAAAAATTGCGCCAATTCTACCTGAATTTAGCGCTTAACAATATGCTTTACAGCGTGTTGCCATAAAATATTTTAGACAATAATTAGGATCAATATTGCCACTACGAGTATGGCTGCGAATAGCAGCTGATAGCGCTTCATACTATGTTGCTCTTGTTTTTGCGTCGTTATCAACGCTTGCGCTTGTTGCCATTGCCCTACTACGCTCGCCGCTTCCGTGTGTCCATTTTCCGCTGCTTGCTCTAGCCAATATTTGCCAGTGTCTATATCTTGCGCCACGCCGATGCCTTGGTAATACATCTTGCTTAGTAGGCGCTGCGCACGGCTGTCGTTTTTGCTGGCGGCCTGCTTAACCCACTCAGCACCTGACGCTGTAGCAGCACCCTTATCAACCGCTAATCCTTCACCAAGTAACTCATACATTGCCAAATGTAGCATGGCAGCGCTATTACCCGCCTGCGCCGCCTCTTGCAGTGTTAATAGCGCTTGCTTTTTTGTCGCTAAATGACTCTCTGAAAAGCGCATTTGCGTGCGCGGCTGACTTTGCTTGGCAATATGCTGTTCTAACTGCTCCAACACTTTATGGGCTTGCTGATACTCACTATTGCCAGCCGTTTGAACGACTTCTATGTTATCCAGCTCTACGAGCAATTGAGTAAAAATCGCGGGCGTTGGCAATTCTTGAAGAGAAGGCACTAACGATGGTAGTGGCTGCTCCAATACCGTATTTTCTGAGGCCGTATGAGGTCGTACTGTTTCTGTTTTAGACAGCACAGGCTTAGTTTGGCTCTCTTGCTGAGACAGATTCTGAGATTTTGGCACAGCATGTGGCGTATGACTCAACCCTTCTTTTTCTAATGGTTTCTGACTATCAACCGTTTTAATACGCTCTACATGAGCGCTTGTATTTGGTGTGCTGATATTAATGGCTGGTATGATCGAATTAGCAACGTGATTGTCGTGCGCATGTGGCAACCTTGCGCTAACCGCTTGATACAGACCACTCGCCACTTGACCGCCTTGTACGGCTGCAAACGGCCGATCAATATGACCAAATAACCGCAATCCTATCGGCTCTAGCGCAAAAAATAATGACGTAACGCTATTAGCATCAGCCGACTGACAATAGACAACCGCCATGTGTTGATAAAAATCATCGGTCGTCAGTGCCAGTTCAGGATAGCGCTTATGTAGCTCAAACTGTCCATACCAATGCGGCGTACTTTGCCATTGCTGTGCCAATACTCGCCCCGCATAAAACGCCAAAAATACCATAAAGTTACGATAGCCTTCATCGAGCAATAATCTCTCTTCATGCCATCTACCAGTTTTAACCATCTCACGGCGTATGTGCGACAGCAGCGTATCGACTCGCTGTAAGCTGGCCAATGACTCATCTAAGATACAATCACGAAGCTCGCTTTCGTAAGCAATGCCACCAGCGATAGGACGATCCGCTAGAAAGTCTTGCCAATAGCCTGCTGCAATATAATCAAAGGGCGTTAGAGGTGATGCAGACGATGCATACATAGACAAGCGCATCCTTTATCGGGATAAATTAATAGTAATAAAAATAAGGTCATCATGGGACTAAACTGATATCAGTCGTTTACCTTACCCTAAAATTGAAAATGCTACAATAAAGGACTAAATAAGCGTACCACATTATCAAATAAACGCTCTGCACCATGGCGCTGTTGCCACTGCTCTAAACTCAGCAAACGGCAACTTTGTAAGTATACTTCTTGACAATCAGCCACTTGAGCGACCATCTCTGGCGTATAAATAGCCAAACTCACTTCCATATTTAGATAAAAACTGCGCATATCGATGTTTACAGTGCCAAATAAACAATAATCATCATCGATAACCACTGTTTTGGTATGCAACAGACCACCCTTGAACAAGGCAATCGTCACGCCTGCCTCGAGCAGCTCTTGATAATAGGCTTGTGATGCATGCTGTACAAGAAACGAATCCACCTTTTCAGGGACAATCAGCGTCACCTCAACCCCGCGTTTGGCAGCGATCGTTAATGCTCCCGAGAGCGCCTCGTCAGGTACAAAATACGGTGTGGTAATGCGAATGCGTTTATTGGCGCGATGAATAACGGTCACCAATGTATTGTAAATAACATGGGCTGTCACTTGCGGTGCGGAGGGTATCAGCTGCGCCAGCACTCCTTCTACCATCGGCATCTTCGGTATCACAATCGATGTTGAGCCAATATTTGGTTGCTTATAATAGTCGATCTCACCAGCCAATACCTTTACCCGACTGTTTAAATCATTAATGGTTGGGTTCATCACATATAGTTTACGAGTATAGCCATTGACGCGCTGATTGAGCGCGTCTAAATTGTCGTTATTTTCCGCACCAATATCCGTGGCCACCACGATCGCCATGGCTGTCGTAATACTAATAGAGTGTTGACTGGTCGTGCGTATCGCCACATCGATCCACTGTCCAACGTTTTTATTTTGTTTAAAAAATCTTGGATCGACCAAGTTAAAGCTACCGATATAGCCAATGTGCTCATCAATCACGATAATCTTACGATGGTTACGCAAGTCAGAGCGCTTAAATAGCGTTTTAAACAAACCCACTGGTAGTGACTGATGGACAAAGACACCTGCTTTTTCTAATGTACGATGCGCGCTACTATTAAAGAAACTAAAGCTGCCCACGCTATCGGCCAAGATATGACACTCAATACCACGCTGCGCTGCCGCTGACAGCGCCTCTATCAGCTCTAGCACTTGTCCTTTAGGATAAACAATATAAAACTCCATCAGGATAATACTCTGAGCGGCATTGATATCTTCGATTAATCTCTGAAAAATAGTATGAGGATCTGTCAATAGCTGCATATTGTGATTAGGAAACACGCCCAGCCCCGTCCAGCGCGTGCCTATTTGACTGACACCGCGGTAGTTGGCTGGCAGCAGCTCTTGTCCCTGATCAAAAACCAAATTCTCACGCCGTGCCATATCATCCATCAATAAGCTTGCTTGGTCTACCCGTTGACGATAGCGCCGCCCTATCATCGGCTCACCCAATAGTATATAAGCGATAAAACCGAAAAGAGGCAAGGTATAGAGCACAGCAATCCAAGCAATAGACACACCGATATTGCGCTGTACCGACACAACACGTAGCGTCATTACTATCATGAGAACAATATGCAATACCAGACCCAAGCCTGCGAAGTCTCCCCAAGACCAGGTCGTAAAAGTTTGTTCAATAGTAGAATTTTCTATGCCCGCCTCCAACAATCAACATAAAATAAAGCATGAGTCGTAAAACACCCTCAATAGTATAGTAGTTTTTGACCATCAAACAATGACTAACCATAATAAGTTTTTAGGCAGCAACCTTAGAAAACACGTGCCTCAGACTACTATTAATAATAGCTGTCAGACAGTATTTTCAATTATTTTTCAAAATAGTTAAAAAACTGTTTGACAGCCATGTGTAAATCTATATAATACACACCCACAGCAGCAGAGCTTAGTGACAAACTTAGAGCTCAGTTGATGTTGAATAAATTGCTTAGCAATTGTTCGAAGGGTGATTAGCTCAGTTGGTAGAGCGTCTGCCTTACACGCAGAATGTCGGCGGTTCGAATCCGTCATCACCCACCACTATTTAGTATAGCGTTACTTTCAAGTAGTAGGCTAAGTGGTTAAATAAACTAAGTACGACCTAAGCAGCGGTAGTTCAGTTGGTTAGAATACCGGCCTGTCACGCCGGGGGTCGCGGGTTCGAGTCCCGTCCGCTGCGCCATATTTAAAACGAATTTAAACTCTCGAGTTTAAGCAAGTTTCGCCTCAAGTATTAGTTTACTTGAGGTTTTTTTGTGTCTATTAATTCTGCCATACCCTTATTAACTTTCCTCTCATATCATTTGTCCTTAACCACCCTACCAGCTCTTTTCACTACTCTGAATCGTAATAATTATTGCTAGTGGTTTAGCCTACCAGCTACTTCAACACATCTCCTTGTTTACAAAAATAATAAAGCTGACCATTTAGTCAGTTAATTTAATAAAATCATAAACTTAGGTAATATCAAATACTTAGAAGGCTTGATAGACCGTTTTTCTTAGCCAGCTTATGGTTGTCACTCACTATAAAACATGCTTAACTGTTTCAAAGTGTTAAGAATTATTGCGGATAACATAGCCAACAGAGCATTTTTTATACTTTTGACAATACTTATATCGATAGCATTTATCTTCATTATTTTAGATTGCTATCGAAAATTGACCGCGCTTTATCCTTAGCAGCGTTGACCCGTTTTGACAGGAAGTTAAAACGCGCTTCTGTCATATATCCAACCTGCTAGGATGACCCACTCTATATAAAGGAATATTACTGTGCGTTATCACTTATTTGCAAACCTGCCACTGGCTAGCCAATTATGTAGAACCAATATTCAGAAAAAACTGTTTTTTAGTAGCTCATTAACCACGGCCTTAGCCGCGATCGTTGCCTTGAGTACGATGAGCAGCAGCCATGCAAAGGTGCTTTTCACCGATACCAGTCTTTCTGTACTATATGGTAATGACTATGAGCTGGTAGAAGACGGAGAATTGACGACCATCACTCTGGAGCACGCATCTACCCACAGTTGGGGCGGCGTATTTTTCTTCGTCGATCGTCATCAAGGCGCAAATGATATTGAAAACAATAGATTTAAAGAAACGTATGGTGAGTTTGCGCCCAAGCTTAAGCTTACAACTTTCGATGATAGCTTTATCAAACAGCTCAATCTAGCGGGGCAATATGAGTTTGGCTCGAACAGCAAAGGCTTTAGCCAAGACAACTATATGATAGGACTAGGGGCAGATTTGAATGTTCCTATTTCAGGTATGAAGTATGCCTCTGCTTCCCTATATCATGTCTTCAATGATAATACTGATGATGACCAGCAAATCACCTTAACTTACGGTTGGGAGAAAAACAATTTTGTGGTCGATGGTTATGTAGACTACTCTTTTAACAACGATGACTTAAAAAACCAACTACATATCAATCCGCAAATAAAGTATAACTTACAACCACTATTAGGCATTGATAATCGCTTAGAGGTCGGTATGGAATATAGCTATTGGAAAAATAAGTATGGTAGTGATACAACTCAAAATGTGCCTAGCGCTCTAGTGAAGTTTCATTTTTAACCGTCTAATTGGTTTGACGAATAGTTCTAAAACAGCTTTCAACTCTTTCTTAATAAAATAAATAGTCCTCATGCAAAATTGACAGCTTGCATGAGGACTATTTGTTTTATATTTGATAAATTAACTCTTAGGATTCCACTGATTCTCAAGCTAGATAAGCAATAAGCATTCATATGTTTTATGAGGCTTTTACGACGTATAATTACTGGCTATTTATAGCCGCTAAATAATCATCTTTAACTGACTTTATCAATGGCTATGTTTCAAACTTATTCAGCATTTTTTTATTATAAAAGGGACAAAATATGGAATATAACCACATACCCAGACAATCATTGGGCTTCTTCCCCACTCCCTTGATAGCGCTCAGCAGATTGAGTAAAGCGCTTGATGGCCCTACTATTTTTATGAAACGAGATGACAACACGGGACTGGCATTGGGTGGCAATAAAACCCGTAAGCTTGAATTTATCATGGGTGATGCCCTTGCTCAAGGTGCTGATTGCGTGATTACGGCAGGTGCCGCACAATCAAACCATTGTCGCCAAACTGCTGCCGCAGCGGCAAGCTTGGGACTTGACTGCCATTTAGTATTGGGTGGAGAAGAACCCGAACAAACAAGTGGCAATCTTTTATTAGACAAAATTTTTGGATCACACATCCATTGGGCAGGCGCCAATCGTAAAGGAGAAGATATTCCTAAAATCGTTGAGCAATTAACAAAACAAGGCAAAAAACCATATATCATACCCTATGGCGGCTCCAATGAGCTGGGTGCTTTAGCGTTTGTAGAAGCTTTTAAAGAGTTAGAATCGCAACGTGAAAGCATGGACCTATCATTTACTCATATCGTTTTTGCTTCTAGCTCTGGGGCAACACAAGCCGGTTTGATGCTTGGCAAAAAAATACTCAACTCGCCCGCCCAAATCGTAGGTATCAATATCGATAAAGGCGAAACAGACAAAGTGCCTTTTGATCAACATACCCTCGCGCTTGCCAATAGCACGGCCTCCCTTATCGGTGCCGATCATCAGTTTTCAGAGACCGATTTAATACTTAACTCTGATTATGTAGGCGAAGGTTATGGCGTGGTTGGTACATTAGAAAATGAAGCCATTGCGATGACGGCCCAAACAGAAGGCATACTTTTAGATCCTGTCTATACAGGTCGTGCGATGGGCGGACTCATAGATATGATTCGTTCTGGCAAAATCAAGAAAACCGATCGTGTCTTATTTTGGCATACGGGCGGTGCACCAGCTTTATTTGCCTACTCAAGTGACTTAGATATGATGAAAATAAATGGATAAATAAATTTTGACGCATTAACTCAAGCTATAGGTATTAACCGCAATCTTATGAGCGTTGATTCAGCCGGCTCACACTAGCAATCAGCGCCACCATAACCACTCCCATAATGATGAGAATCCCAGACATCATGTGCGCTGCCTCGTAATTCAGCGCCTCTACTTGCTCATATATCGCAATCGAGACCACTTTAGTCTCATCGGATATACTACCCCCTATCATCAAAACCACGCCAAACTCACCAATAGTATGGGCAAAACTTATTAAGCTGCCGAGCACAATACCGACACGCGCTTGTGGCAGAGCGACTCTGAGAAACCGTTTGAAACGGCTTGGCTCCAATAAATGTGCCACTTCCATCACGCTTTGTGGAATACGTAAAAATTGGGCGTAGACAGGCTGAATATAAAAAGGCAAGGAGTAAATAATCGAACCAATGACAAGACCTTCAAAGGTAAATATTAAGGGGCTGATATTATGTTCGCTAAGCCATTTACCAATACCGACACTAGGGCTCAACAGTAATAAAAGATAAAAGCCGATGACGGTAGGCGGCAAAACCAATGGCATGGCAATGATGCCCATAAGCAAGACTTTAAGACGTGCCACAACTTGCCTACGACTGGGCTTAGCGAGCCAATAAGCCACAGGCGTTGCGAACAGTAATAGACAAATGGTAGTGACACCAGCAAGCTTAATACTGACCCAAAACGGACTAAGCATATCGGACATAAGAGACTGGTCTATCATAATGTCACTGCTCGTTGCCATTCGTTATGAGGATAAAAGATCTATTGTATCTAATATTAAAAGATTGAACAGACAAATATAATGCCAGCTCTTATAAATAGCACGTTGATAAACAAACAGTGTAGCGTTTATCAGTCACAGTATCAGTCTGCTTGTGTCCATATTATTTATTAAAACCTGACAAGATTAAAGTCTGTTGAAAAACAATCATAGCGTAAAATAAAAAAGCACCCTAATAGGTGCTTTTTTATTTTATTCACTAAGCTCATCGTATTAAATACTACCGTCAAAAATGATGGTTAAAAAATTTCTTTTAACACGCTAATATTAGAATTAATACGAGTCAAAAAAAGTGCAATCAACCTGCTTCACCACGAAGCTAACGATGACGCACTACGCTGAGTAATAAAGCCGTCTGGAGTCTGACCATTGTCTGCTTGCCAGCGCTGGAACGCCAACCGAGTATTGGTACCCACGATACCGTCAGCGCCTTTGGTGTCATAGCCTGAGTTGGTCAAACGCTGCTGTAAATTTCGTACTTGAGCTGTGGATAATGGACGCTCATAACGCGGCCATGATTTCTGTAACCCGCCTTGTCCAGCAAGCGCTTTACCCAACAAGCTGACACCTAGCGCATAGCTCGATGAGTTATTATAAACCTTGATCACATCAAAGTTTGGACTGAGTAGCAGCACTGGACCATCCTTGCCGGCTGGTAGCCACAGCTCCATTTCGGTATTGGCATCCAAATAAACATCAGCTATCGTATCAACGCCCATCGCCGCCCATCTCGCGGCAGGCTGCTTACTACCAACCATGGAGTAATCGAATGAGGCAGGAATAGTTGCTTCGTAAAATGGCGCTAGACCTCGAATCCAACCTGAGTTGCTCAAATAATTAGCGGTGGACGCCAGTGCATCGCCCGTTGCCCACGGATTACGGTGACCATTACCATCGCCATCCACTCCGTGCTTCAGCCAAGTATCAGGGATAAACTGCGTCTGTCCCATGCCGCCTGCCCAAGAACCATCGAGCTGCGACCAAGACACATCACCGCGCTGCAATAGCGTCGCTAATGACAACAACTGAGTTTCGGCAAATTCTTGGCGACGACCATCATAAGCCAGACTCGCAAGCGAGCTTGGTATGCTGCTATTACCCGTCACCACGCCGTATGACGACTCCATGCCCCAAATAGCAGCGATTATTTCTGCATTGACACCGTACTGCGATTCTAATTGCGACAAAAATGCCCGTTGCTCGGTAAACTTACGCTTACCAGTACTCACACGCCCATCAGATACGGCAGAATCGACATATTCCCATGGCATCTTAGAAAACTCTGGCTGTCCTGAGTCAAGTGAGATGACTTGCTGATTTAAATAAGCGGTATCAAGTAAACGACGCACCGTCGCTGCATCATGGCCTGATGAAATCGCCCGCATAGAAAAATCAGACTTCCAATCAGAGAAGCTGTTATAGCTTGGCTTTGCCACTGGCTGCGGCTTGATGACAGGCTTCGGTGCTGGCTTCACTTGAATGGTTTGAGTTTGGGTAATCTGAACGTTGCCTTGACGCACAGGTTTGCTAGGTTTTTGCATCGCCTGTTGGCTGGTACACCCAACCATCACTAACGCAGGAAACAGGGCAAGATATTGTTTTTTTAACATCATAAAATTCTCAAGTATGAATAAGTAAAGCGACTCAAATAAACCGATTTAGTTAAGGTGGCTTTATTCAAACACTCTGAAATTCAAGCGCTCTGAATAAAGCTACTAAACTTGCCAAATCAGTCACAACTTGGCATCACGTTTAACGCCCGAGTACCGCACGTGGGTCAATAGGATTGCCATTTAAGCGCACTTGGAACTCTAAGCCGACCTGATTGGTCTGGCCACTGTTACCCATGTTTGCAATGCGCTGACCGCGCTGTACAGCATCGCCTTCTTTGACCAGTAGCTGACTATTATGCGCATAAGCGGTGATGTAATTATCACTATGACGAATCATAATAAGATTGCCATACTCTGGCAGACCATCGCCCGAGTACAGTACCGTGCCAGATTGGCTAGCAAGTACGGGATCACCGACATTACCAGCAAACCACATACCCATCGTGCCCGCTGCCGCATCAAAGTTACGAGTCACTTGATTGCGACTTGGATATTCATAGCCTGACGTTGCGTTAGCCGTCACTTCGTATACAGGGCTTGGTGAGCTATTATTAGGCACGCTCGTTACAGGTGGTGTGTACGTTGGCTGTGTCGTTGTAGGCGCGTTATAACGATTGTTATCGGCTGGCGTACCTTGCCACAGCTTGAGCCATTGACCACTATAAATTGTATACTTGCTGTCTAAACCATTGAGCGAACCGATTTGACGGTAACTGAGACGATAGCGCTCAGCAATCTGGCTGACCGTATCGCCACGCTGTACACGATGGTAGTTAGGAACGCCTTGTGCATTGGTAATAATCTTAGGTCCCGCTTGGTTAGCTGATTGGTAAGTAGGCTTGGTTGCACAGCCCACCATCGTTAACGTTGCTGCTGTTAAAGTACCTATCAATGCCACTGTTGCAAAGCGCGATCCAGCAATAAGCTTCTTCATACAAGATTTCCTATTCTTTATGTTACTCACAAACTCCTTGTGTTACTCACAAGCATTTTGCTAACTTTTATACCGTTTAGTATTTGGCAAATACCATTATCAATCACTCGATAGTAAACCATTTTCTAAGGCGTGTCCTCATTTTGAAAATGGTGATAAAAATGAGATAAATGGCAGCCAAATAACAAAAATAGCGCAGATAATATCAGGATATTGACCAGCTGTTTGACGCATTTTGGCAGCGTAAATTTATAGCATTAACGCCGACAGCGTTTTAAGCGTGTCTGCTGGCGTATGATGCAGGCGCACTGGCGATAGACTAATATAACCCGCCGCTATCGCTTGATCATCCGTCATATCTGTTGCAGAGGATTGTAAATCTTCAGTTTCTAATGGCAACTCATGTGGGCGTTTACGTAGCGACAACCAATAAGCATCACGCCCACGTGGATCGACCACATGATGTACAGGACGCGCAATCTGACGGTGCCCTAACGCCGTTATTTTCCGACCTTTGATATCATCAGCACTATCCACATCAGGAATATTAACGTTTAATACATGATAGGGCAAATTTTTGCAAGCATCTAATATCGGTGTTTCTATCAATAATTTAACTATTTCAGCTGCCGCCATTTGATAATGACTGGTCTGCTCTTGCTTTTCTCCTTTGACGCCGCCGCCCACTAGGGAGGTCGCAATGGCAGGTATTCCAAAGAGCTGTGCGGTTAATGCAGCACCAAAGGTACCCGAAAATAAAACGTCTTGACCAAGATTGGCGCCAGAATTAATACCAGTAATCACACAATCAAAACGCGTATCAGGATACAACTCATGCAATGCCAAATGTACACAATCCGCGGGCGAACCATTTACCGCTATAAAACCAGAATCCAATTGATGAGTATATAATGGCATCGATAGGCTCAAAGCACTCGCGCAGCCACTTTGCTCACTATTTGGCGCAACCACTACCACCTCTGCAATAGCAGACAGGGCTTGATATAATGCCAATAACCCTGGTGCATAAACCCCATCATCATTACTAATTAAAAATTTCATTTTCACTCAATATACTCATTAATGACCGCCTGTCCACTTATGAACTTTAGCCGCATAAAATTGCTATAATCAGACCCGAAAATGGTGGTTAGATTGTGTGATTGTACTGTTGATGCTGACATCTACATTGACTTTTTCTGCATAAACAGTATTTATACACAGCATTTGGCAAGCGTCAAATGGTAGCTGAATTTACTATAAAAGTTAAAAAAGCCATACCGCTATCAAAGTAAAATGACACTGTGTTTATATCACAGCATGCATATGAAAAAATTGATAGAGCAAAACGCGGATGCCACCATAATTTTGGGCGATTATACCCTAATAATACGCTGACACGAACCCAGTCTTTGCGCATAATCCATCCAATTCATAATTTTATCTTTATGATATCTGCATCAATAACAGCAAAAAAACTTGGCGTGACGTTACAATAGGCAACACCTTACAACAATACAAACTTATATTTTTATGCTGACGTAACTTATGAGTCTATGCTGCTGATATGTTGCTCAAAAAGAGCTTTGGCTCACAAGATATCTACACATAAATCAATATTTTATGTGACTTTTGTTTTTTTACCCATTAACATATCACCATTAATTAAAGATAAGCGAGTGTAATACTGCATGAAAAATCAATCGATATTATCTATAGCTTCTGTGATAGCAAAGACGGCGTCCAAAATTAGTCTTGCAGGACTGGTAACCTCTGTTGCCATGCTGTCTCAAGCATCCTTTGCGGCGAATAATTCTGCTACGACCATACCTCTAGATATGTCTGGCATCAATGTTACCAAACATGAAATTGCGGTCATGCAAGTGCTATCAGAGATATGTCCACCGATGCTCAATGGCAAACAAAAACAGCGCTTTTATAAATCTTATAACGTGCAGCTTCACGAGTTGATGCCGTCTTTAGAAGATCCAAAAGCAGCGATTCAATATCTATCCACTCAGCAAGATTATCGCCAGATATTACAAGGCATTCGTAGCTGGACAATGGGCTTCTCTAAACAAGACAACAAAGCTCTATGCGAAGATTTGGCGAATGCTGAATACCAGTAGTGGATCATCATAACTAAGCTCAACAATTACAACATTATAATTGGCTTACTTATCAGACATCCTATCGTCTTCCCTACAATAGCTATGCCCCAGCATTGATTCTAAATTGATAAAGTCAGCTATAATTAATGACAATAAATCATGGCATTATCTGTCTTGGAACGCTGATTATGGGCTATTTAGCGACACCTTATAAGCTTGTTCATCAGGCTTATAAGTAACAAAAAAGCTTACGTTAATTCTGTTTATACCAACAGGATGACCGTAAGCTTTTTTATGACAGTCGAATTATTTCTATTCAAGGCACTATGGCAGTCCTAGTCTGAGCAAACGTTTACTTCTTACCACTCTTTCTTTTTAATCGGGTCTTTTTTTGCATTTATCGATTCCCCATCGGTTGGCATTTTGCTAAGATAAGGCGTTAATTTTATGTCTGTCGCTCAGCCATCACCACTCTTATTAATACATTGTTTTTAAACAGAATGTTTAAGACAGGCTACTTAAAATGATGCATAAGATTTAGTGCAAGGTACAAGCGGTAGATACATTTGGTTTCATGATGCGGTGTAACGATATATGACAGTAAAGCGTGTAAAAAATCAGCTGGTGCAGCTGGTAGTCGGTGTGAGTATCTCTATGAGTGCAGTGATGGCAAACGCAGCCATCCAGCCGCCTGAGATGGATAATACCGCCTATGTATTGATGGATTATAATACTGGTGAGATTTTGGCACAAAAGAACGCCAATGAGTCGCTACCGCCAGCGTCTTTGACAAAAATGATGACCAGTTACATCATTGAGCAGCGCTTAGCATCAGGCGACCTCAAAGAAGATGACCAAGTCATAATGAGTCCAAATGCTTGGTGTCGTGGTAGTAGCAGCCAGTCTTGCATGTATGTGCCGGTAAATAAATCTGCGAGTGTTATCGACATGCTACGCGGTATTATTATTCAATCAGGTAACGATGCCTCAAAAGCTATGGCTGAGCATATCGCTGGTAGCGAAGCCTCATTTGCTATCTTGATGAATGAGCAAGCAGAAAAACTTGGTATGAAAAATACCCATTTCGTCAACTCTACTGGTATGCCTGACGAAGGGCATGAGGCATCAGCACTAGATTTGGCCAAATTGTCACGTGCTATTATCAAGAATAGCGGTGACTATTATGGTATTTATGCAGAAAAAGAGTTCACCTATAACGGTATTACTCAAGGTAACCGTAATGCTCTACTTGCAACCGACCCAACCGTCGATGGTTTAAAAACTGGCCACACTGATGCTGCAGGCTATTGCTTAGCGGCTTCAAGCAATCGTGATGGCATGCGCTTGATTTCTGTGATTATGGGAACAGAGAGCCAGCAAGCACGTGCCGATCAATCACGTGAGCTGCTCAACTGGGGCTTTGGCCACTTCACTACTGTCACCAAAGCACCTGCCGGACAATTCGTCAGCAAAGTTCCAGTCTGGTTCGGTGAAGCTGATGAAGTCGAGCTAGTCACTGCGGATAATTTGCAAATTCTAACCAGCAAAACGCAAAAAAACAAAATCACGACTGTGGTAGATATTCCTGAAAGCTTAGAAGCACCCATCAAAAAAGGTCAAGAAATTGGCAAAATGATGGCCGTTATTGATGGTAAAGCGGTGGCTTCAGTGCCTATTATAGCGACCAGTGATATCGAGCAATCAGGCTTTATGAGCCGCACTTGGCAGCGTGTCGTACGTTGGGCACAAAATCTGTTTTAGAGAATATTAGTAGAAGCTATTTCTCAAGAACATTACTGACAAAAAAGACGCCTCAAAACGGGGCGTCTTTTTTATGTCTTCATTCACCGCACAGATTTTATTATTGCTATTAAGTAGTGTCATCATAAAACTGTGATAAACACTGATTTGCTAGAATTAGCAGGTTTGCCCTCGTTCATCATATTTTTCAGATTAAAAGCAAGCACTCTTGTCGAAAATACGATGTTCGAAACTATTTACAGTAAATGAGTAAATGAAAGGCAATCGAGTACATTAAACGAGGTTAGTACAGTAAGCGTGGCAAATCCTTTAGTCCTCTTACGTCCATACCAACCAGCGCTTAAGCAAGTCGCTTAATGCTTTATCTTTATAAGTGGCGCTATAACAGTAATCGACACCAGCTGCTTTTAAACCATGCTCAAAGCTATCTAACTGCTTCGCTCGATGTGGTGGATACCAATATACCAATAAAGCCCGATGTTCACTTTCAAATTGACGAATACGCTTGGCTAACGACTCAGCTTTACTTGGAAAAATATCTTCCGCAAACATCACCATATTCACCTGTCTTATACTCATCTCCTCTATAACCAGTGCTTCATGCTGACGATAAATGACAGTCGCGCCTAAACGCTCTAGCTCCTTCGCTAAAAACCCAACTTCATGATAATAATAGTAAATAATAGTCAATCCAGCCAATAAATGCTGCTGCCGAGACTGCTGTTTATTGGTCATCGATATGGTCAGCATGAATTGGGTGCCTGACCCTAACGTGCTATCTACTTCTATAGTAGCGCCCATCAGCTGAGCCATTTGCTTGACGACTGGCAAACCAACACCTGAGCCTTCATATTGACGAGTTTGTGATGAATCCACTTGGAAAAACGGATTAAAAATATCATCGATATGAGTGCTATCGATACCAATACCTGTATCTTTCACACTGATTTGCCAGCGATTGCTTTTATCAAAATGAGTCAATTGCGACGTAATAGTCACCTGCCCCGCTGGAGTAAACTTAATCGCATTGCTCAATAATATCGATAATATTTGTTTTATTTTTTCCGCATCCCCTTCCAGACCATAGTCTATATGATGAATACGGCTAATCAACTCTAGCCTTTTTTGCCGAGCAATAGGCTCATATTCTGCCAACAGATCGGCGATTAACTGCAGTGGATTGAACGCAATACAATTAATACTCATCTGACCTTTTTGTATTTGATTCAATTGAATAATATGATCAAGCGACGACACCAATTTATCACTACCGTCACTGATAATTTCAACCGCATCTTTTTGTTCTCTATTGAGGGTATCGTAATCTAACAGCTGTAAACCGCCTACGATAGCATTTAGCGAAGTTTTCAACTCATGGGTGATCATGCTTTGAAAGTTATGCAGCTGCACATCGAGGGATACGTCTTTGTTGTGTAATTGCTGCTCAAAAATAGCAAGCGCCTCATAATCTTGTTGGACTTTCTGTAAACGATCAAACAATACAGCCAAAGTTTGCTTGATTTGCACCAGTTCCTGAAATTCAAAAAGCTGTGGAATCACTGGTAACTGCTCAAGCTCTGGGTTTTTCACAACGATGTGACAGACTTCTTTCAAAGCTTCAATATCTCTGATTGGCCATTTGAGTTTGCGCAGAATGTACAATACCCAAAGTACCGTCAATATCGTGGTGATAAGCCATAGCAATATATTGCTTCGAAACCAATGTGAACGCAGGGTGTTCACATCTAAAGTGAGATTAATATATCCAACTAACGCGCTATTTTTATTGGCCTCAGCAGACGCTGATGATTCTTGCTCACCATTTGATAAAGTCGTGGACGATTGCTGACTGCTGTTTAACGTATCTAGCGCGCTATCATCACCGATATCGTCACTGGTAACGGGATAATTGAAGCTGACAGTATCTGCAAATAAGGCATTCTTCCAATCATCTCTGGATTGATTAACTTCATCAATAGGTTTGGGTGTTGAATAAAATAAAATACTTCTAATGCTGGGTTCACTTTCTAACAAGAATCTCACTTGCTCAGCCACGATATCAGCACCATCGGCTGTCGATGCGCTGGTGGTCAACATGGTAGCCAATTGCTGGATATGCTGACGCTTCTCTTTATAGTGGTATAACAAACCATAAACGATAGACATCAAGAAGCCTGCCAACACAGCCAAAATAATGGCTTGTACGACAGAACGCCAAATAAGCGTAGAGATGGTTTGAGAGGGACGGTTGTTCATATTACTTAACTGAGTTAAGAAAACTTTTGATTATAGTACAGGTATTTTGTAGGAGTAGTGAGGGAAATATCACATGTTAATAAAACTTAACAACGTATTAATATATCATGATGACCGATATAATCATCATGATATAGCACATTACAGAGAAGCATGAACAATAGAATAAAATAGTGTTTATTTACTACAACAATATAAAGACCGTCATCATTTGGCTAAATTAACGCTTTTTATCTTTATTGGTGAATTTCTGCTTATCTTTGGTAGTAAATTTCTGTGCCCGATTACGCTCGCGTTGGCGCAATTGTTGCGTCTTCGCTTTGGTTGGCGTATCGCTCTTGTTGGCATATGGGTTGTCATTTTGTTTAAGGACAACGTTGAGTGGCGTGCCTTCGAGCTTAAATACTTGGCGGAATTGGTTTTCAAGATAGCGCTGATAGCTCTTAGGTAGCGCACTGGTTTGGTTACCATGAATGACAATGACAGGCGGATTGTGACCACCGATGTGAGCAAAGCGTAGTTTAATACGGCGACCAGCAACCGTTGGTGGTGGATTGGCTGTCACCGCATCTTGCAGAATCTGAGTCAAACGATTGGTTGACACTTCAAACATCGAAGATTTATAAGCACGCAAGATAGACGGGTATAGATTACCCACACCCGTACCATGTAGTGCTGAGATTAGATGCACTTTTACATAAGGGATAAAGTTAAAGCGGCGATCCATCTCAATCTTGATATAATTTTTCTGATCAGCAGTCAGACCATCCCACTTATTAATCGCAACAACTAAAGCACGACCCGCATCAAGCGCATAGCCAATCATATGCAAGTCTTGATCAACGATACCTTCATGGGCATCAATAACAATAACGGTTACGTTAGAATCTTCGATTGCTTGTAGGGTTTTAATGACCGAGAATTTTTCTACTTTTTCATCAATTCTACCGCGGCGGCGTACACCAGCAGTATCGATTAAGACGTAGTCCTTACCTTCGCGTGTATAAGGAATATAAATACTGTCACGTGTGGTACCGGGCATATCAAAAACCACTACTCGGTCTTCACCCAATAGACGATTGACTAGCGTCGATTTACCAACGTTTGGACGACCTATGATCGCTAACTTCAAACCTTTTGGCTCTACAACATTCTCTTGCTCAGGCATATCAGCCGTCAATATTTCAAGCAAATTACCGACACCGCGACCATGACTTGCCGCCATCGGATATGGCTCACCCAATCCTAATGCATAAAACTCGGCAGGTGCAGCGTCGTGAGCACCATCGACTTTATTGGCAACCACATAGACTGGTTTGCCAAGTGTGTGCAAAAACTTACCAATCTCAGCATCTGCGCCGATCATACCAGCACGAGCATCCACCACAAATACGATGATGTCCGCTTCATGAATCGCTGTATGCGATTGCTCAGACATATAATCATCAATGTTGCCGCTACCGTCATCCGCCTCACCAATACCGCCAGTGTCTACAACGATAAAAGATTTGTCTTCATAGGTCGCATCACCGTACTGACGGTCACGAGTCAGTCCTGACAAATCAGCAACCAATGCCTGCCGACTTTTTGTGAACTGATTAAATAAGGTGGATTTACCGACGTTTGGACGACCAATTAAGGCGACCACAGGCTTGATACTCATGGGTTACTCTCAGTGAAAGGCACAATGGCGGGCAGTACAGTTATTCTTATAACCAGTGATATAACAGTAGTCGTGAATAAGCTGCTCTTGACCGCAAATTAAAATGAATGATAGAACAATAGCAAAAATAATAGTCAGCTATTTTACAATTAGCAAGTGGTACATAGGATGACTAAATGATAAATAAATAATATATATGGATAACACCTACGGCGCATCGGTCGCATAGAGTACGCGAAAGCCTGTATTTAAACAAGCAATTTACACAAGGCACTAAACGCTGACGAAGCAGCGTTTGTGTTCTCTAAAATTGCAATCAACCAGTTGGCTTAACGATAATATCAAACATACTATCTAAGTAAGCATTAACCGATAAAAAGCTTAGCGGGCTAATTGCCAAATAGCAACCTGTCCTGATGTGCTCTGTGTCATTAAACGGCTGCCTTGTACTTGCAAGCTACTCAAAGCACCCTTAGTTTGTACACGGCTAACGATTTTACCGCTAGCTGGATCGAATAAGTGTACCATGCCGTCAAAATCACCCACGGCAATATAATTGCCAATCATTACAGGATTGGTTAAATGACGATAAGCCAGCTCTTCACTTTCCCAAAGAACCTCACCATTACTGCGATTATAGGCAACCACTTTGCCCTCTAAGCTGGTACCAATCACTTGCTGGTTATTTACAGCAAGTGACTTTAAGCTGGCAAGCTCGTTGACAAACATGACTTGACGCGAAGCCAAATCAATACCTAGTAACTGACCGCTATAACTGATGGCAAATAGCTGGTTTTTATCGACGATCGGCGTACCATCGACATCACTCATGCGCTCAACTTCACTACTACCAGTGCCAACACCAACACGTCTTGACCACTGCGGTAAACCACTATCAGTCGTCACCGCATGTAAACGACCATCAGCAGTCGCTAATAACGCCGTTTTGCTATCTAATAACGTTGGCGCCGCACTACCGCGTACACTGATGGCTGGAACTTGTGTGGCAAACTGCCAGACAGACTGACCTGTCTGTAGTGACAAGCCATGTAAAAAGCCATCGTTCGCTGATAGAATGACACGGTTATTGGTAATTAAAGCGGGTGTCAATACTGATCCTGATAACTGCTTCTGCCAGCGTTTTGCGCCAGTCACACTATCAAATGCCATCACTTGACCACCGCGTGTGCTAATAATCGCTGTTTGGCTTAAAGCATCTAAAGCAACGCCGCCCGTGATTTGATCGCCAACGTTGATCGACCATAAACGTTCGCCTGCACTGTTAAAGCCGGTCAAGTCCCCACCGCGCGATGCAGTGACGATTTGTCCATTGACATAACCTACTTGCAAGTCTAATGGATCTTTCTTACTGGCTTTTTTATTGCCAATATCTGTGCTAAAAACCGGTTGCAACACACTGATAGGCTCAGCAATCTGTACCAGCTTGACTGGATCATTGACGACGGGTTTAATACCGCGATTACACCCAATCACCGCAGTGCTCATCACTGCCAATACTGCCACATGCATCACCGTCGATTTGATGGTTTTAGCTTTTGATATCTTGCTAGAGCGAATAGATTGAGTCATTATGAGTTCTCACTACAAATAAATTATTATTAATTAGTAAATTGGTTATCAGTAAGTATAAGATCGGCGATTAGTACTCACCAAGCACATTCAATGAGTGCTGGTGGTTCATGCGACGCGATTGTTTTACTGTACCACTTAGCTTGTAGAACGGTTATAGATACGCGCTATTGACTAGCAATTATCAGGCATTAGGTAGAACGCAAACGCTATTATTGGTTAACAGCGCTTGTCACTGTACAATTATTGCGCAACCTCGGCAGCAGCATTTTCTTCCACCAAGGGCTGTGCAGGATTACTTGACTCTTGAATCAGACTGACTGGTTCGTCGATAGGCTCAGGTACGATGCCCAGACTCTCCATCTTTAATGCCAATACTGCACGCGTCTCTTGACGGTTGCGTAACAACTCCCAAGCATTATTATAAGACTTGATCGCTGAGTCTTTATTATCTTGTGCCAAATAAATATCCCCTAACAACTCTTGTTGGCTGGCTTCAAATGAGCTTGGCATATCATTGTTGGCTTCTGCTAATGCAGCATCCGTATCGCCCGCCGCCAGTAACGTTGTCGCATAGCGCAAACGAGTAATTGCCTGTAAACCTGCATCACCTAAGTCAATAGCCAATGCTTTTTTGAAGGTTTCACTTGCCTCGGTAAATTCATTATTATCTACTTGCTGACGCGCTTTAATCATCAGTGCCTGCCAAGCGTAAACCGACTCACCATGCTTACTGACTAGCGCATCAATATCTTTGTTTAGCTGGGTGCGACTTTGGGCAAGTGCTGCCTGTGCTTCTGCTTCCAAATCAGGGTTTTGTGAGGCCAAACTGACTTCTTCATTCAACCGCTGAATGTCTGCATAATGATCTGCTGCAACGGTGTCTACGCGCGCATGGTTGTCCTGCCAATATGTCCAACCAAAATAAGCGGCCAGTGCCAACAAAATCGCAGTGACAATATAGCTGCCATACTGCTTTAGCGCTTGCATTGAATTGTCTGCATTCGGCGAATTGGGTGTCAGAGCCATATGTGTTTACCTGATAAAAGTGTTATGAAATTGCTAATGCTAAAACCGCAATCGATTACTGACGGATAAAATTTTCTTTGCTCGACAGCCAATCTGTCGCAACCGTCTGTTGTTCGCCCGTCTGCATGTCTTTAACGCTGAGGGTATTATCATCCAGCTCTTGCTGCGCAATAATAACGGTCAATGCAGCACCTGACTTATCGGCTTTCTTCATTTGCGCTTTTAGGCTCGTCGCACTCGCCATTTTCACCCGAATGTCTGGGCGACTATAGCGTAGACGTTGAGCATAGCCAATACCAGCACTATAAACCTCTGGATGGGCAACCACAAAGACATCACAAGCGGGAACATCAGCAATTGGCGCAACCGCTTCCATTAACAGTAATAAACGCTCAAGCCCCATGGCAAATCCAACAGCAGGCTCAGATTTTACTGGCTTATTGCCATCAGTACCGATGGATTTTAGTTGCCCAATCAAACCATCATAACGGCCGCCTGCACAAACAGTCGCTTGGCTACCAAGCTTGTCGGTCACCCACTCAAAAACCGTTTTGTTATAATAATCAAGACCGCGTACTAAGTGTGGATTGATCTCAAAATTAATACCCAGCTCTGTTAAATAGGCTTGTACTTGCTCAAAATGCGCCACGCTTTCTTCACCTAAAAAGTCAGCAAGCTTCGGCGCGTCTACCAATAGAGCTTGGGTGCTTGCTTCTTTGCTATCTAAAATACGTAGCGGATTGGTGGTCAAGCGGCGCTTGCTGTCTTCATCCAGCTGATCTTTTTCATCGGTTAAATAAGCAACCAATGCTTCGCGATAAGCATAACGCTCATCAATTTCGCCCAGACTGTTTAGCTCTAAACGCATCTCATCTTTTAGACCCAGCTCTTGCCACATCAAATGAGTCATGGCGATCAGCTCAGCGTCAGCATCTGGTAAGGCACTACCAAAGCTTTCAACACCTATTTGATGAAATTGACGATAACGACCTTTTTGTGGACGCTCATAGCGAAACATTGGACCGATATACCATAACTTTGGCGTATCACCGCGCAGCAAGTTATGCTCAATCACAGCACGTACTGCACCTGCTGTACCTTCAGGGCGTAGAGCCAACGGCGTTGGTGGCTCAGACTTATCGGTAAAGCTATACATCTCTTTTTCGACAATATCAGTCGCGCCACCAATAGCACGCGCAAACAAATCGGTTTGCTCAACGATTGGTAAGCGAATATGCTCAAAGCCGTATCTGCCCAGTACTTCAGCCAATATCGCTTCTAAATGCAGCCATTTTGCGGACTGATCAGGCAAAATATCATTAAACCCTTTGATAGCTTTAATCATGGTACGGTCGTATCCTTAAAAATTTTAACAAGTGTCTCTTTTATTTTTTGCTCATAATAGTGTTTTATTTTACGCGGATAATCTCATTCTCGCGTTTTTTAGCCAAATCTTCGGCATGTGCGCGTACCATACCTTCTATTTCATCGACCAAATTGTCGGTATCGATAAGATGGCTTTTTTCACCCATACGATATACCAAGGATCTTGGTGCGGCACCAACAATGCCAATATCGGCCTCTTTCGCTTCACCAGGACCATTTACTTTACAGCCGATCACAGACAGATTCATCGGTTCACGAATGTCTTCTAAGCGCGACTCTAAAGCCGTCATAACTCGAATCACATCAAACTCTTGGCGCGAGCAGCTTGGGCACGCAATAAAGTTGACACCATTAGAACGTATATTGAGCGATTTTAAAATATCAAAGCCGATTTTAATTTCTTCTTCAGGCTCTGCCGCCAGTGAGATACGAATGGTATCACCGATGCCATCTAATAATAAACCGCCAAGTGCAATCGCGGATTTAACTGCGCCCGTACGATAAACGCCTGCCTCGGTGACGCCTAAATGCAGCGGATTATCAATTTGGGCAGAAATCAGGCGATACGCATCCAAGGTCAAAAACACATTACTGGCTTTGACTGATACTTTATATTGATCAAAATTTAGACGCTCTAATATATCAATATGGCGCATGGCTGATTCAAGCATCGCCTCGCCAGTTGGCTCGGTATATTTGCGCTGAATGTCTTTTTCGAGCGAGCCTGCATTGACACCGATACGAATAGGGATGTTGTAATATTTGGCACAGGCGACCACTTCACGTACTTTGGCATCGCTACCGATGTTACCTGGATTAATACGCAGACAGTCAGCCCCTGCTTCAGCAACTGCTAACGCAATTTTGTGGTCGAAATGCACATCTGCAATCAAAGGCACACTGACCAGCTTACGAATTTCGCCAAAAGCTTTGACCGTATCCATCGTTGGTGTCGACACCCGCATCAAATCCGCACCAGCTTCAACGCAGCGTTCGATTTGGGCGACAGTTGCTGCCACATCGCAAGTATCTGTATTGGTCATACTCTGCACACTAATCGGCGCATCACCACCAATCGCGACATCACCGACATATATTTTTTTGGTAAGGCGACGGTTAATAGGCGCTGACGTTGACATAGACAAACCCTTCAGTTAGAGCGAAAAAACGCAGAAAAAACACACTTATAATAGCTTGCAGATAGCAACTTTTAAAAATAAATCTTGTACAGCAGTCGATAAGACTAGCATTCAAAATTATCCGCTTAAAAAGTTAAGGCGCTAACTCAAAATTGGCTTGCTTATCCGTTGCATAAGTATTTAGCGCAACCGCTTCTTGGTTAAGCATTATGCTGACATTATCAACATTATCAATTTGTACATTAAACGGCGGCGTACCTGACAGTTTATAATCCCCAGATGTCTGCGAGCCACTCATTAGACTACTACCAGAAGCATCAGTAATACTCACGACGGCGGTATCCGTCAGTTTGACATCTAAAGACGCTGGACTTGCATCGCCGCCCAAGTTTAGAGCAGAGCCAGAGGCACCAACGCCCATCTCATCAGTATTGATTGCCGCACCTTGCGCTTGCTCTATCGCTGAGACGTCTTCGACCGTCGATACTGGCTGCTCGGTATTCTCTTTACTTGCATTACTCACCATGCGAAATAAGAAAATCGCTAAAATAATGACACCAATAACGGCGATGATCAGTAGTGGGTTAAAACGAATTCGATTGTGCGTATCACGTTGCAACGTGCCCATTGGACGCAGTGGCGTATCCGTGTTATTCACTGACTTTGCTTTCAGCTCCGTAGGATAAGCGGCATCAAAGCTGGTCGCTATTTTTACAGGATCCAAACCCAAAAACTTAGCATAATTGATGGCAAACCCACGGGCAAAAGCAGCTTGCGGCATCTCCGAAAAATTTTCATTTTCAAGCGCTTGCAAATGACGCTTTAAAATAAATAACTCGGCAGCTACCTCGTCTAAGCTGATTTGCTTATTTTTACGGGCTTGCTGCAACACGGCACCAAATGATCCCTGAGCGTTAGATTGAGTGTTTAATGATGGGGTGGTCATTTCCATGGTGCCTCTGGATTGTTAAGCCAAGTCTTAAGTTGTTTTGCTTCATCACTTAAAGGATAAGCAGATAAAAGCTGCTGTGCCAATTGCTGGCGCGTCGTTATGTTATTTTGTGCCGCGGCCAATTTGATACCTTGTAATAGCAAGCGCGGGCTAATGCCCTGCCCTTGCACCAGTATCAAGGTTTCATCATAAAGCCTTTGAGCCTGTGGAACACGTTGCTGCTCAAGCAATAAATCGACCAACTCGATATGGGCAATAATACTATTACGATTGCCATCAAGTGCCCGTAAAAATGCTTTAGCAGCCGCACTGCGATCCCCTAGCTGTAAGTAAGTGCGCCCTAGGTTCTCTAGCGCACCAATACGACCTTCGTAACCTAATGCTGAACCCGCAATCTCAAACTGCTCTGCCGCCTCACGATAGCGCTTCATTTGTGACAAATAAACGCCATAGTTATTGTGGGCTTGCTCAAAATCTTTATCAAGCGCGATCGCTTTTTTAAAATACTGATCGGCTTTTTCGAGATTGAGTCGACTGCCCTCTTGCTGCAGCAAAACGCCCATCATATCATAGGCTGGCGCGTAACGGCTATCGGCAGCAAAGGCTTTTTCGAGTTGGCGCTGAGCGGTATCAAGCTCATTTTTGCGGATATATTGCGCGGCCAGTGAAGTGCGCACGCGAGCAATTTCTTGTTGATCTAAGTTACGATTGTCATTGGGTCGCGTAGACGTTTGATAAGCCGCAATGTTTGTCAAATCATTGGTCGGCGTGCTTTGACAACCAGTGAGCAGCAGCCCTACCAATGCC